>RPPD01000021.1 GCA_003818675.1 Spirochaetaceae bacterium | reverse complement strand
TGCCGCTCGTTCGTGCGGTCAGCAGCCCCGTGATTCCTGCGTTTATATTAACGGCGCGCCCACCGGCAAAATCCAGGGCTCCCATCTTGTAGAGCCACCCGTCGGCGGACCAGACCCAGTGGCAGACCGGATTATAAACCAGGAAAGACCAGGCCACGGTAAAAAGCAAAAAGGCCGAAAACTTGATCCGTTCGGCAAAAGCGCCGATGATAAGCGCCGGAGTGATTGCCGCGAACATCCCCTGGTAAATGACAAATGCCAGATGCGGAATCTGTCCCGCAGACTGGGATACGAAATATGGGCTTGGTTCAGGAAGGTTCTTCAAAAATGCCCAGTCAAAAGAACCGATGAATCCGGACAGGATGCCTTTCCCGGGGCCAAATGACAGACTGTAGCCAAAGAGCACCCACTGCAGGCTGACAATGGCCAGACTGATAAAGCACTGGACAAGCACGTTCAGTACGTTCTTGCGTTTGACAAGACCCCCGTAGAAGAGCGCCAGGGCAGGCACTGTCATGAACATCACCAGGGCCGCGCATATCAACACCCATGCTGTATTCCCGGAATTGTAAGTCATGTATTTGATCCTCCACTTGCCTGTAACTGCAATTACCGTGCCATGTTGTTGCACTGCCTTTTCGGGCAGTATTGCCGTTTTTGATGCATCTTACCTGTTTACAAGATGCCAAAAATGCACAATAATAGTGCATATCAGGTTTGAAAGCATAGATAAAGCACAATAAATGTGCATTCCAATAATAAGGCTGTGGCATGGAAGAAACTGAAAAACTCAAACTCATAGAAGAGATAATGGGCGAAATAAACTCGGTATCCTCATCAGACGAGCTCCTCGCCTACCTCATAGACAAATGCATTGAAGCGACCGGCGCGCTCACCGGAAGCGTCATGATAATTTCTCCGGAAACACAGATCCTGGAAGTCAAGGCCTTCAGGGGTCTTGAGAAGAAAAAGATTGTCATGACAGCCCTGAAGGTCGGTCAGGGCGTCACGGGAATGGTGGCCAAAACCGGAAAATCGCAGCTGGTCAATGACGCAAGCAAGACAAAAAAATACGTCAGGATCGGTAAAAACCTGAAATCGGAACTGGCCGTGCCCCTGAAAATAGGGGATAAAACCATCGGCGTCATCAGCGTCGACAGCCAAAAACTCGGCGCTTTCGACATGGGCCATGTGGAAATCATGGAGACCATTTCCGTTTTCATTGCGCAGATACTGCAGCGGCTGTATCTCATAGAAGAATTGAACAACAAAATCAAACGGCAGAACCTGCTTGTGAAGGTCGCAACAATTCTTGAGGAACAGAACAACCTTGAAAAGATGTTCGCATCCATAATGGACACTATATCAACCACCTTCAACATCAAGAGGGGGATGCTCGTGCTTCTTGACGAGGATGATCAACTGAAGGTGACAGCCTCCCACAATTTGAGCCAGGAGGCCGTGGAGCGGGGCGTCTATCAGGTCGGCGAGGGAATCATCGGCAGGGTATACAAGAGCGGCCAAGCCATATTCATCAAAAATATCGCTGAAAGCAAGGAATTCCTCAACAGAATGAAAATCAGGAGGAGCCACACCGAGAGAAACTCCTTTTTTGCTGTTCCCATACGCTATGAAAACAAAACAGTGGGTGTTTTCAGTCTGGAAAAGGAATATCACTCGGAGTCTGATTATGACAACACCTCAGAGCTGATGGTATTGGTTGCCGCAATTATCTCCAACAGAATATACAATCACGTGATTGCGGCCAGGGAAAAGACCAGGTTGGTGAAGGAAAACCTGGAATTAAAGGAAAAATTGACGGAAAAAGAGCCTGATTCGCTCTTTATTGGCAAAAACAGGCGGATTGCGGAAATACTGCACCTGGCTGACCAGATAGCGGATACGGATGTCACAGTACTCATCACCGGTGAAACAGGAACAGGCAAGGAGGTCCTGGCCCAGTACATCCACAGGCAGAGCATCCGATCGCAGAATCCCTTTGTCAGCATCAACTGCGCGGCAATCCCTGAAAACCTGCTGGAGTCCGAACTCTTCGGATTCAAAAAGGGTTCATTTACCGGCGCCATCAGCGACAAAAAAGGGAAATTCCAGCTCGCAGACCAGGGCACGATATTCCTGGATGAAATAGGCGACCTGGATTTCAGCCTTCAGGCGAAAATATTGCGCGTTTTGCAGGAAAAGCAGATTGAACCCATTGGCTCGGAAAAAAGCATAAAAATCGATGTCCGGGTGATTGCTGCAACAAATAAAAACCTGAAAAACCTGGTGAGTGAAAAAAAATTCAGGGAAGATCTCTACTATCGGTTAAACGTGATCAGGATTGAGTTGCCGGAACTGAAGGATCGTCAGGATGACATTCCCCTCTTTATCGAGCATTTCATCAGCCAATACAGGGCGAGATATAAAAAAAACATCTCCGGCACTACGCCGAGATTCAACCAGATATTGTACAACCATAACTGGCCCGGCAACATCAGGGAACTCCAGAACGTGATCGAGCGGGCGATACTCCTGTCCAAAAACAGCATATTGGATGAAGCTCTCCTGCCCGAGGAGCTTGTAAAACAGATCGGTCTCCAACCGGAAGAAACACTGAAGGAAAGCGTCATCCAGGAAATTTCCAGGCTCGCTCCCGGGGGAATCTATGACTCCATAATGGAAAGGGTCGAGAAATACCTGATCGAGCATGCCCTGATCCTGCACAACAATAAAAAAACCGAGGCCGCGGATTATCTTGGCCTGCACAGAAACTCATTGTACCAGAAACTGAAATCCATGCCCTGATGCGGCCAATGCGCATCAGTTCCTCTATATCGCGGATACTGGCATGCTTTTTGCAGTATAATTGATTACCTTAATGGAGGAGGAATATTTTGCAGAAACAGGGCCTCTACGATCCGCAATTTGAACACGATGCCTGCGGCGTAGGATTTGTCGTAAACATCAAGGGACAGAAGAGCCACCAGATAGTAACCGACGGCATTAACGTTCTTAAAAACCTCGTACACAGGGGGGCTGTGGGCGGCGACGGGAAAACAGGCGACGGTGCCGGGATACTGATCCAGATCCCGCACGAGTTCTTTGCAGCCTGCATGCAGTTGCAGGGTGTAAAGCTCCCGGAGCCTGGTTCTTACGGCGCCGGTATGCTCTTCCTCCCCCGGACAGAGCATGTTCAGCAAAAACTCAAAAAAACAATCGGGGAAACAATCGATGAATGCGGGGGAATCCTGACAGGATTCCGCAAAGTTCTACAAGATGATTCATGCCTTGGCCGGATTGCCCTGGAATCGATGCCATCTGTCTGGCAGGTCTTTGTGCAATTTGAAGGTCTTGCCGGGGATGCGCTGGAGCGCAAGCTTTATATTACGCGCCGCATAATTGAAAACAAGGTTGCAGACCAGGGTTATTCACTCGAGGATTTTTATTTTTCCTCGTTCTCATGCAGGACAGTCGTATACAAGGGAATGCTGACCGCCCCGCAGATGGATATTTTTTATCCTGACCTCACCGACACACGCATGACAAGCGCGATAGCCCTCATTCACGCGCGCTACAGCACAAACACATTTCCCTCATGGCCTTTGGCGCAGCCGTTCCGCAACCTGGCCCACAACGGCGAAATCAACACGCTCCGCGGTAACGTCAACAAGATGAACGCGCGCGAGTCATCACTCGCATCGCCTGTCTTCGGTGACGAGATAAAACATCTCTTCCCCATCATCACCCCAGGCTCAAGCGACTCGGGCCAGCTTGACAATGTATTTGAATTGCTGTCCCATTCCGGACGCTCGGTGGAGCATTCCATGATGATGCTCATTCCAGAGGCTTTCGGCCAGAAGTACCACATAAGCGAGGACAAGCGCGCCTTCTTTGAATACCACTCCTCCATGATGGAACCATGGGACGGACCCGCTGCCATCGCTTTTACTGACGGCGTCAAGGCCGCGGCGATCCTGGACCGCAATGGCCTGCGTCCTGCGCGTTACACGGTTACAAAAAGCGGCAAGTTCATCCTCGCCTCGGAAACAGGCGTGCTCGACATCCCCAACGATGACGTGTTGGCCAAGGGCCGGCTCGCACCAGGCAAGATGATCATGGTGGACACATCCGCCGGCAGGATCATCCACAACAATGAAATCAAGGCCACGGTCTCAAGACAGAAGCCGTACCGCCGCTGGCTGGAGCAGAACAGGATTGAACTCAAGGGACTCTTTCAGGCACCTGGCCCGGTTGAAACGGAACACACTAGCCTGCGCATGCGGCAGAAAATCTTCGGCTACACCATGGAGGACATCTCCATGATAATCGCACCCCAGGCAATAAACGCGCAGGAACCGGTGAGTTCCATGGGAAATGACACCCAGCTCGCCGTGCTTTCAGACAAACCTGTTCTTTTGTACAATTATTTCAAGCAGCTCTTCGCCCAGGTCACAAACCCGCCCATAGACCCTTACAGGGAAAACCTTGTCATGTCACTCATGAACTGGGTGGGCCGGGAACACAACCTTATGGATGAGACGCCCGAGCACTGTCACAGGCTCAAGCTTCCACACCCGGTCCTCACGAATGACGACATGTTTAAACTCCGAAACGTGGACAGGGATGGGCTGAAATCAGCTGTCCTGCCCATTCTCTTTTCGCCCGCGTCTGCTGTTGCGCTTGAACAAAAACTGGAGGAACTGGGCCAGGCCGCGATCAAGGCGATCGGGGAAGGCGCCTCGCTTCTGGTCTTGTCGGACCGGTTTGCCAACAGCGACAAGGTCCCGATTCCAGCGCTCCTGGCGGTCTCAAGCATTCATCACTGCCTGATACGCGCAGGCCTGCGGCATCTGGCCGGCATTATCGTGGAATCCGGCGAAGTGCGGGAGGTCATGCAGTTTGCCTTGCTTATTGGTTTCGGCGCGTCTGCGATCAATCCATACCTCGCCTTTGAGACCATAGCCGACCTCTTCGAAAGCGGTGATTTGCCGGAAAACATGAAGATAGACGAGGCGTTTGACAACTACATAACGGCAATAAAAAAGGGCTTGCTGAAAATCATGTCCAAGATGGGAGTTTCCACCATTCGTTCTTATTGCGGCGCCCAGATTTTCGAGATAGTGGGCATTGCCGAGAGTGTTGTGGACAGGTATTTTCCCGGCACACCATCACGAATCAACGGGATTGGAATTGACGTGATTGCCCGCGAAGCGATTACACGCCACACAGCGGCAGTATCACAGACGCAGTCTGATGACTTCAACCTGGATTCGGGTGGTGACATCCATTTCCGCACCAACTCCTTCAAGCACGTGCTCACGCCTGAAGCATTAACCACAGTCCAGCGCGCGGTACGCACCAATGACTATTCTCTCTATAAAAAATATTCATGCATGATAGATGACTCTTCAAAAAACCTCTGCACCCTGCGCGGTCTTTTCGGGTTCAAACAGGGGATCTCCGTGCCGATTGAGGAAGTCGAACCGGTTGAATCAATCGTAAAGCGGTTCTACACTTCAGCCATGAGCTTCGGCTCGATATCCAGGGAAGCGCATGAGACCCTGGCAATCGCCATGAACCGCCTGGGCGCGGGCAGCAATTCCGGCGAGGGCGGCGAGGATATTGCCCGCTACGCACCGCTTGCCAATGGGGACAGCATGAAGAGCAGGGTCAAGCAGGTGGCCTCTGCCCGCTTTGGCGTGACCTCCAATTACCTCGTGCATTCAGACGAACTGCAGATCAAGATGGCGCAGGGCACCAAACCCGGCGAGGGCGGCCAGCTCCCGGGATACAAGGTTGACGAGATGATCGCGCACGTGCGCCACTCCACTCCCGGCGTCATGCTCATCTCGCCCCCGCCTCATCATGACATTTATTCAATAGAAGACCTCGCACAGCTCATCTATGACCTCAAGTCCGCGAATCCCCGTGCCCGAATTTCCGTTAAACTTGTAGCCGAGGCCGGGGTCGGGACAGTTGCCGCGGGAGTCGCCAAGGGCAATGCGGACATGGTGCTGATTGCGGGCCACGACGGCGGAACCGGCGCCTCGCCCGTTTCCTCAATCAAGCACGCCGGCATCCCGTGGGAAATAGGTTTGGCCGAGACACAGCAGACCCTGGTGAAAAACCATTTGCGCGACAAGATCCGCGTTCAGGTTGACGGTAAGCTCAAAACCGGCCGCGACGTGGCCATAGGCGCGCTGTTGGGCGCCGAGGAGTTCGGCTTTGGCACGCTCTTCCTGGTCACGCTCGGCTGCATCATGATGCGCAAGTGCCACATGAACACCTGCCCGGTTGGAGTAGCCACGCAGGACCCCGAGCTCCGCAAACGCTTCACGGGTAAGCCTGAGCACGTTATCAACTTCATGCGCTTTGTGGCACAGGAGCTTCGCGAGATCATGGCATCGCTTGGTTTTGCAACCGTGGATGACATGGTCGGCCGCGTTGACATGCTTGAAACAAACAGCGCAATAAACCACTGGAAGGCAAAGGGACTGGATTTCTCACGCGTGCTGTATGTACCGGAAGACCAGGACCCCGCCATGCGGAAGAGCTCGGGCAAAAAGCCCGTGCAGACACAGTTGACAATCGACCATGAACTCATTGCGCAGGCCAGACAGGCAATTGAGAAAAAAGTCCCGGTAAAACTCTTTGCCCTGGTAAAAAATTCAAACCGCACTGTGGGCGCCAGTCTCTCCGGCGAAGTCTCGCTGCGCTGGGGGGAGGAAGGATTGCCCGACAACACAATCCAGTGCAGGTTCACGGGTTCCGCCGGCCAGAGCTTCGGCGCATTCCTGGCAAAGGGAATCACCTTTGAACTTGAGGGTGACTCCAATGACTATTTCGGCAAGGGGCTCTCGGGTGGCCGCCTCATCGTTTACCCGCCCAAGGGTTCCACGTTCAGGCCCGAACAGAACATCATCACCGGAAATGTCTGCCTCTTTGGCGCGACATCAGGCGAGGTCTTCATTCACGGCATGGCAGGCGAACGATTTGCCGTGCGCAATTCCGGTGCAACCGCGGTTGTAGAGGGCGTTGGAGACCATGGCTGCGAATACATGACCGGCGGCCGGGTTGTGGTCCTGGGAAAGACGGGCTTAAACTTCGCCGCGGGAATGTCCGGCGGGGTTGCATACGTGCTGGATACTGACCAGCTCTTTGACACTTGCTGCAACCTGGAGATGGTGGACATAGAACCAGTCACAGACCAGGCGGAGCAGCAGGATCTATACAACCTGATAGAAAAGCACATCAAACATACCGGAAGCGAATATGCGCAGGCAATTCTTTCCAACTGGGCTGAACATGTGATGCAGTTTGTCCGCGTGATGCCTGCGGATTATCGCAAGGCGCTCGAACGCCAGAAAAAGCTTGAACTCGCCACAGCAGAAACATTGTCAGTAACAGAGGAGGTCTACCGATAATGGGCAAACCCACAGGATTCATGGAATATAAAAGATCCGGCTTCAACTACAAGCCCGTGGCCGAGCGCGTAAAGGATTTTCGCGAGTTTGCGACAATGCATGCAGAAGAAGAAATGAAAATTCAGGGAGCCCGATGCATGGACTGCGGCATTCCCTACTGCCAGGCCATGGGCTGTCCGGTAATCAACCTCATTCCCGAGTGGAACGACCTCGTCTTTCATGGGAAATGGCATGAGGCATATCTCAGACTCGAGATGACCAACAACCTGCCAGAGATCACCGGCCGCATCTGCCCCGCGCCCTGCGAGCCCGCATGCACGCTTTCAATCAATGCGGCCCCTGTATCGATTAAACAGATCGAGCTGGCAATCATTGAAAAGGCATTTGAAAACAACTGGGTCATCCCCAGGCCGCCGAAGCACGAGACAGGCAGACGGGTTGCGGTCATCGGGTCAGGTCCGGCCGGGCTTGCATCTGCGCAGCAACTTAGGCGAGCCGGTCACACAGTCACGCTTTTTGAACAGATGGCAAAGCCGGGCGGAATCCTCCGCTACGGCATTCCTGATTTCAAATTGGAAAAATCCGTAATTGACCGCCGGCTCTCCCAGATGGAAACCGAGGGTATAAAGTTTGAAAACTCCGTGACAGTGGGTGACGATATCTCTGTCAAGTACCTGAAACAGAAATACGACGCCATCCTCCTCACACAGGGGGCAGGCGAGCCGCGTGACCTGGCTGTCTCCGGCCGCGGACTCGAGGGCATTTACTTTGCCATGGACTTTCTTGTCCGCGTCAACCGCGCCATTGCAGGCGAGATTCCGGAATCGGAAGTCATAGACGCGGCCGGGAAAACCGTGCTGGTCATAGGCGGCGGCGACACTGGCGCTGACTGCGTGGGTACGGCAATCCGCCAGGGCGCAAAAAAGGTTATACAATACGAAATACTCCCCAGGCCGCGCGAGTGGAATGAATCCTTCAATCCCGAGTGGCCTGCATGGCCGCAGATATTGCGCACAGGCTCATCTCATGAGGAGGGCTGCGACAGGGACTGGAACATCAACACTCTGCAGTTCACAGGCCGGGATGTAAATGTGCAGAAGGGATTTTTCAACCGGGCGGAATGGACCCGCGATCCGGCGACAGGCAGATTTTCCATGAAGGAGATTCCGGGCAGTGAATTTTCTCTTGACGTGGACATGGTGCTCCTGGCCATGGGCTTCCTGCACGTAAGACACTCGCGGCTTCTTGCTGATCTTGGAATTGAGTACGACGAGCGCGGCAACATAAAAACAGACGGACGCTATGCCACAAATGTTCCTGGTGTGTACGCCGCAGGTGACGCATACACAGGCGCATCCCTTATTGTCCGGGCCATCTGGCACGGACGCCAGGCTGCACAAGCAATCTGCGGGTATCTGGGGAAATAGCGGGGAGCAGAAAAAATTAATTACGGACGAAATTGACATATACACCCGGATAGCATATTATTGCCCATTCCACTGAAGGAGACATCATGTCGCACGGACCATCGACTGACTGGGGCGAAGACAAATCCACTCCTAAAAAAACCAGACTCGGGCTCATCCTGTTTGCTATCTACGGTATCATCTACGCGGCGTTTATCGCCATCAACACCATTGCCCCAAAGGTCATGGGAGTAAAAATTCTCCTGGGCCTGAATCTCGCTGTCATTTATGGTTTTACCCTGATCCTGCTGCCCATTATCATGGGACTGGTGTACAGCTGGATCTGTACAGGATTTGAGAAAAAGGCTGCGGCGCAAAAGAAGGAAGGAAAATGATTTACAATGCCTCACCCCTCGCGATCGCAATCTTTATCGTGTTTGTCGCCTTTGTCATCGGGTTGTCGTTTTGGCTCGGCAGGAAAAAAGCCTCTGCAAGCTCCTATTTCGCCGCGGGCGGCAGCATCCACTGGAGCATAAACGGCATAGCGTTTGCCGGCGACTACCTGTCGGCCGCCTCTTTCCTGGGAATCTGCGGCATGATAGCCACTGCCGGATATGACGGATTTCTCTACTCAATAGGTTTTCTCGCGGGCTGGATTGTTGCGCTCTTTGTGATAGCCGAACCCTTAAAAAGGCTCGGCCGCTACACCTTCACCGACGCGATCAATGCGAAGTATGATTCACGCGGCATTCAGGTTACATCCGCTGTGAGCACCCTCGTGGTCTCTGTCTGTTACCTGATACCGCAGATGGTCGGCGCAGGCGACATCATCACGCCCCTGCTTGGATTCGACTACTGGGTGGGCGTTGTGGCCGTGGGCGCGATCGTCATTGTCATAGTGGCTACGGCCGGAATGAAATCCACGACCTATGTGCAGTTCATCAAGGGCGGCCTGCTCATCATCTTCTCGCTGGTAATAGCCGGTCTGGTAATTGTACGCGGCTTGAGCCTCACTCCGACTGAAGATTCAGCCGCGGAGCGGGTCATCGCCGCTGACAACACCATGTTTGCAAAAACAGGCGAATACAATGCCGATGGACGGCAGTTCGTCAGGCTCTCGGAGAACGGAGTCAACAACTGGTGGATGGTGAAAAAAACCGGTGAAACAACACAGCTGGTCGAGTGTCTCTCAAAGACCGGAAAGGCTGACGGATCGGTTCTTTACATGGGGCTCCCCAAAGACCATGGAAAATTTCTTGCTGTCGGCAGACTTGAGAAAATCGTCGTTGACGGCAAGGAGACGGATTCGGTCCCCGGCCTGAACCCCTTCAATTTCCTGAGCATCATCGAGGACAGTACTGTATTGCGCTATGCCCCTCTTTCATTCAAGGACGGGACTGATTCGGTGACGATCTGGTACCAGAACCCCACGCCGGGCACATCGGTCATGAGGCCGGGTTTGAAATTCAAAGTGGATGAAGGATCTGATTTCTGGTCAAAACTCAATTTCATTTCGCTCATGATCGCGCTGTTCTTTGGCACCGCATCCCTGCCGCATGTGCTGATCAGATACTACACCGTGCCCAATGCGGCAAGCGCGCGGAAATCTACCATTGTCGCTATCACGGCCATCGGCGTATTTTATATCCTGACCATGTACATGGGCCTTGGCGCCATGACAGGCGGAGTCATGGACGTGGAGTCCAGCAACATGGCTGCGCCGCTCCTGGCCCGCTCCTTCAATGTTGTAATTTTTGCCATCATCTGCGCCATCGCTTTTGCCACGATTCTTGGCACTGTCAGCGGCCTGATCGTCGCGGCATCCGGAGCGGTCGCCCATGATTTCATCAAATTTTTCAAGATAAATATCTCAGACGACAAGAAAGTGGTTGTCGGCAAGGCTACCGCTTTCGCGGTAGGCGGTATCGCCATCCTGCTCGGTCTCCTGTTCAAAACCATGAATGTCAGCTTTCTTGTTGGACTCGCCTTTGCCGTCGCGGCATCCGCGAACCTGCCGGCCATCATCATGATGCTCTTCTGGAAGGGCACGACAAAACGCGGCATTGCCTTTTCCATAATCGTGGGTATTGTTTCGTCAATCGGCATCATCATGCTCTCTCCCGCAATGTTCCCGATGTACGGGTTGCCTGCCGCAAGCGCGCCCATCCCGCTTGATCAGCCTGGCATCATCTCCATGCCGCTTTCCTTCATCACCCTGATCGTGGTCTCATTATTGACGAAAAAGAAAACAATGACCGCGAAATAGAATTGATTTGATCTGTATTAAACAGGCCGTAGTTTTTCATAAAAAACATGCCAAATAGCATATATCAGTCAGGATAATATTTCCCTATCCTTTTATCATGCAGTATGAAATAAGATTTAAGGAGGAAATATGAAAAGAAAATTGAAATTCATTTTTATCGGGATTCTGCTTGCAGTAATTACCACTGCATTCACCAGCTGTGAAGTGCTGTCACCGTCATCCCCTGAGTTCACCGGCTCATGGTATTATCAGGCTCCGACTGGGGGCGTAATGGCAACCTTTACCAGTACCTCTTTCAATTTAAATTCAAACGCGATCAACCTCATCAATATGACCGGAACACTGAATACAACCATCACCTCATATGATGAAACCGCGAACCGGATGATCTGCCATGTGAACAGCGCAACCGGCTATTATGCTTCTTTACTGACACCCGGGGACACCCTGTGGGTCGTTTATTCGATCAACGGGAACCAACTGCGGTGGAATGGGCAGGAAGGAACCTATCCGGCCGCTCCCGGAAGTAATATTTATATAAAACAATAAAAAAAGCCCGGCCGCGGATAATTCCGCAGCCGGGCTTTCATTGAATCATGCTTGAAACTCCAGCCTCCGGTTGCAGGAGTCGGCCAGTATTGTTATAGTATCCATATAACCCAATACAGGCGGATTATCGAGGAGAGCAGTCATCCAAACCGGCGACCAGAATTTAAACGAAGAACTTCGCGTTGTTTCATGCCTGATTGAGGACTACACAAACCATGTTTTTTCACGCCTGGATTACCTGAAGGAAATTTCAAAATGCCTTCTTGATTTTGCCCATTGCGATGAAATTGAATTGTGGTTGCCTGATTTGAACACGCAAAATAAATGTGAAGTAATACGACGCGGAAAAGACTCTTTCCAATTTGCGATCCGGGATCCGGGCATGAGCCAGGATGATGGTAATTCCCCTGCCGGCGTCAAGCACGCTTCAGTCATCAATATTCCGCTGAAAAGCGGCAACACAACGAGCGGTTTTTTGAGGCTGAAGGACAGGCGTGAAAATCATTTCTCCAAAACTGATATGGAACTCTTTGAGAGCATAGCTCGCCCCCTGGGCATATCCCTGTCCAACCAGCGCGCCCAGGCTGCATTGCGGGAACGGGTAAAAGA
>RPPD01000020.1 GCA_003818675.1 Spirochaetaceae bacterium | reverse complement strand
AGCATCATCGGAGAGTACATGGGCAGCCTTGGTGATTTTGACGTTATACATGCCCATGACTGGCTTACGATGCTTGCCGGCCTTGGCGCAAAACGGGCGAGCGGAAAGCCGTTGATCCTCCACATCCATGCCACTGAATATGACAGGAGCGGGGACAACATCAATAGCAATATTTTCAACATAGAAAAGTACGGGATGGAACAGGCTGACCGCATCATCGCGGTGAGCTACTACACCAAAAACATCATCACCACCAAATACGGAATTGATCCACACAAGGTTACGGTCGTGCACAATGCCGTGGAAAAAAACACACAGCTCTCTCGCCTTGGAATCAGGAAAAATCTCGAGGAAAAATATGTGCTCTTCCTCGGCCGCGTAACCATGCAAAAAGGTCCGGATTACTTTATAGAAGCCGCAAACCTCGTTTTGCAGAAAAACGCGAATGTCAGGTTTATAATGGCTGGAAGTGGCGACATGATGCCGCGCCTGATTGAGCGCGCTGCCGCGCTAAAAATCACTGACCGCTTCCACTTCACGGGATTCCTCAACAACCGGGCTCAGGTAGAGCGCATGTATGCAATGAGTGACCTGTACGTAATGCCATCAGTCTCCGAGCCATTCGGGATCACGGCCTTTGAGGCGCTTCTGTACGATGTACCCATAATTCTATCAAAGCAGTCAGGTGTTTCGGAGGTTCTGCGCGGCGCCATGAAGGTTGACTTCTGGGACGTGCCCAAACTTGCCTCTGCCATTGTCACCCTGCTTGAGAATGAACAGCTTGCCTCTGAAATGGTAGAAAACTGCAAAAATGAAATCCAGAGTATACACTGGAATACCGCTGCCCAGAAACTCAAAAACATATATCATTCAATGTTGTTGTCATCCAATGTCTGACGGAGTTGTTCATGGTATCAGTCTGCTTTTACTTCCAGGTTCACCAACCCTTCCGCCTCAGGAAAAACTATTCGTTCTTTGACATTGGCGCAGACCACTTCTACGAGGACGAAACAGCCAACAGGGAAATCTGCAACAAGGTAGCAGCCAAATGCTATATACCCATGAACCAGCTCCTTCTTGAGCTAATTGAAAAGCATAAGGGTAAATTTAAAGTCTCATTTTCCATCACAGGTGTGGCAATTGAACAGCTCCAGCGCTTTTCTCCAAACGTGATTGACCTGTTCAAACAGTTGGCTCAAACAGGCTGCGTGGAGTTTATTGGAGAGACCTACTACCATTCGCTTGCCTTTCTTTTTTCAAAGGAAGATTTTAAAAAACAGGTGCTGGAACACAGGGAGATGGTAAAGGGGCTTTTCGGACAGGAACCCGTCACATTCCGCAACACCGAACTTATCTACAACAATGAACTTGGTAAATTTATTGAGGATATGGGCTACCAGACCATTCTGGCCGAGGGTGCAGACCATATCCTTGGCTGGCGAAGTCCCAACTTCATGTACCAGCCCAAGGACTGTTATAAACTGGGCCTGCTTTTAAAAAACTACAAACTCTCGGACGACATAGCCTTCCGTTTTTCCAACAAGGGCTGGAGCGAGCACCCGCTAACCGCGGAGAAATACGCTTCCTGGCTGCACGCGCTTTCAGGCAATGGCGAACTTGTCAATCTTTTCATGGACTACGAAACTTTTGGCGAACACCAGTGGGAAGACACAGGAATATTCCAGTTCATGCGCAAGCTGCCAGACGAGATCATGAAGCATCCAGACTTCGGGTTCATCACCCCGCGCGAGGCGCACGAGCATTGTACACCTGTTGCCAGGATAGACGTGCCTCATTTCATGTCCTGGGCTGATATAGAGCGGGACCTGACAGCCTGGCTCGGCAATCCCATGCAGAACTCCGCTTCTGAAATGGTGTATGCCATGGAAAAGGACGTATACAAGACTGGTGACAAGGACATCATAAGCATCTGGCATAAACTGCTGACCTCGGACCATTTCTATTATATGTGCACCAAATGGTTTTCCGACGGGGATGTCCACAAGTACTTCAATCCTTACGACACCCCCTTTGATGCTTACATAATCTATGTCAATGTATTGAATGACCTGAAGGAAACTGTCAAACAGAGACTTGCGGCAAAGCGATCCAGGTCACGCGTTAAAAAAACGCCGGTTTGAATGACATAATGCCGCAGTATCATGCCTGGAGGGAAGTCCATGCCGGAACAGCACACGTTTTTATTCGAGGTCTCGTGGGAAGTCTGCAACAAAGTTGGCGGAATCTACACAGTCATTAAAAGCAAAATAAAGGAAGCAGTCAGGAATTTCGGGGAACACTACTGTCTCATAGGCCCCCTGTTGGACAATAATCCCGAGTTCGAGGAATCGGAGGACACACAGGCTGCTTCAGTCCGGACAGAACTTCTGCGAACGGGTTTTCATCTTAAAGTAGGCCGTTGGAAAACACCGGAAAAACCGCTTGTGATCCTGGTAGGGTACAAGAACACACTTGACTCCAACCGCCTGCTCTACCAGCTCTGGGAGGACCACAGTGTTGACTCCATGTCTGGAGGCTGGGACTACATTGAACCTGTAATGTTTTCCACCATGGCGGCCAAGGTTATTGAAGTCATGTCCAACACCATGCCTAATCTGGCTATTGTGTCCCAGTTCCACGAGTGGATGTGCGGGGCAGGCCTTTTGTACATTAAAAAAAAGGTGCCGCGGGTCTCCACTATTTTTACAACACATGCCACTGTGCTTGGCCGCTCCATGTGCGGTTCTGGTACAGACATTTACAAGATTCTCTCTGATATAAATCCTGACCAGGAAGCAGCCCGCCACCATGTCCAGGCCAAACACTCCATTGAAAAAGCCACTGCCCGTGAGGCTGACTGCTTCACAACAGTGAGCGAGATCACGGCAATCGAGGCGCAGTATCTCCTGAAAAACCATCCTGATCTCACTTTGCCAAATGGCTTTAATGTCCATCAAGCGCCTGCCTTCGACTCAACACCGAATTTTTTCAACAAGAACCGCGAGCGTCTTCTTTCCTTTGCCTCACACTTTTTGCGACGGGATCTGCCCTCTGCTGATACGGTCATAATCTCCACTTCAGGGCGTTATGAGTTCCGAAACAAGGGCATAGACATGTTCCTGGAAGCCCTGTCCCAGGTGACCCATAACCCTGAAAACTGGGGAAACAAACACCTGTTGGTATACCTTTTTATCCTTACAGGTGCCGTTGATCTCTCCAAAAGAAAAAATGACGCTGAAGAGGCGGCTCCCCTGACCATTTATTCCCAGATATCAACTCATCCGCTCTGGGATCCCAATAATGATCCAATCGTGAACACATGCAAGCGCCTCAATCTGCAGAACAACCATGATGACAACGTCAACATAGTCTTTGTGCCAGTGTATCTGAATGGAAATGACGGCGTTTTCAACATGGAGTATTACGAGGCTCTTTCGGGATGTGACCTTACGGTCTATCCCTCCTATTACGAACCATGGGGATACACTCCCCTTGAGTCAATCGCCTATTCCATACCCACGGTAAGTACGGACCTGGCCGGATTTGGCCGTTGGATCATTACCCAGAATCTTGAATCAGAGGGCATAAAAATACTCAAGCGCTTTGACCGTGCATTCCAGGACACTGTCACTGAACTCAAGGACCACATCATATCATTCATAAACCTGTCGCGCGAACGCATAAAGGCCCTGCGACAGGATGTCAGACAGACCGCATTCAAGGCCGAGTGGAGTATCTTTTTTGAGCAGTACATGGCGGCAGTAAATCTCGCCAAGCGGGAATGCAGGAACAGGCTCCAGGGCCACGTCAAGCAGCGGGTTATTGAATTCAAGGACGTTGAATACCGCGGGGCAGACAGTCAGCGCCCGCGTTTCAGGAAGTTTTCTGTAAAGACCTCAATCCCGCCCGAGCTGGACCGTTTGCGTGACATTGCCTCCAATGTCTGGTGGAGCTGGAACACTGATGCGCACGAGCTCTTCTCCCTTCTGGGTTCAGTGCAGTACGACAAGCTGGGCCATAACCCGATAGCGCTACTGGAGACCATTAATCCCAAGAAGCTCCTGGATGCAGCCAGCAATGAAAACTATATCCAGCTGTATAAAAATGTGGTCGCCAAGTTTGAAAAATACACAAGTCAGCAGAAATGCCTTGTCGCTGGTGCTGAGGATAAGTTCAAGCATCACCCTGTAGCGTATTTTTCCATGGAATACGGGTTTCATGAGTCACTTCCAATTTATTCCGGTGGCCTTGGCATTCTCTCGGGTGACCATATCAAAAGTGCGTCAGATCTGAATATTAACATGGTGGGTGTTGGTCTTTTATATAAAAACGGCTACTTCAAGCAGGGGATATCGCGCGATGGCGAACAGCTGGTTGAATATTATTACAATGACTTTTTCCGCATGCCGCTTCTGGAATGCCACCGCAACAATGAAAAGATGGTTGTCTCAATAGAGTTTCCAGGCCGCAAGGTGAATGCCCGCATCTGGGAAGCGCATGTCGGGCGTGTAATAGTCTATTTCTTTGATACTGATATTCCGGAGAACAGCCCCGCTGACCGGACAATCACGTCCAAGCTCTACGGTGGAGGCAAGCAGGTCCGCATTGAACAGGAGATCCTCCTTGGTATCGGTGGAATAAGGCTTTTCGGCCAGCTCGGCATCACTCCTTCGGTCTATCACCTGAACGAGGGCCACTCGGCATTCCTGATCATAGAGCGCCTCATAAACCTCACCCGGGATCACGGCCTTGACATAGAGACAGCCCGCGAGGTCATCAAGTCAAGTACGGTCTTCACCACGCATACGCCTGTTCCGGCAGGCAACGAAACATTCGACATGCCACTCGTGGAAAACTACCTGCGCAACTACAGTGAAAGCCAGGGACTGCCATGGCAGGAAGTGGCTGACCTTGGCCACAAGAACATAACGGACACTGGCCCCTACGAGATGACAGCACTCGCGCTTAAAAACACATGCAAACGCAATGGCGTTTCCAGGCTGCATGGTGAGGTGTCACGTAAAATGTGGACGGACATCTGGTCTGGTTTCCTGACAGAGGAAGTGCCCATCACCCACATCACCAATGGCGTTCACGCCGCCACCTGGATCACAACAGAGATCAAGGCTCTGATCAACAAGTTCTGTTCACTCAATTTTAACGCTGACCTTCTGAACAAGACAGAATGGAAAAAGCTGGACCAGATTCCAGACGACACATTGTGGCTTAACCACGTCAATCTTAAAAACAAGCTTTTTGACCTCATCAAGGAGCGCGTCAGCGCCAACTGGACCCGCGAAGGCGAGGACCCTGCACTTCTGGACCGTTTCCTGGCCAACCTCACACCTGCTCCACTCACCATTGGCTTTGCGCGCAGATTCGCAAGTTACAAGCGAGCCACCCTTATCTTGCGAGATCTGGAGCGGCTTAAAAAACTGCTTTCAAACAGCAAGGGAAAAGTACAGTTAATCTTCGCGGGTAAAGCACATCCAAACGACAAGGCAGGCTTTGACCTCATACGCCAGATCGTCCAGCTCTCCAAGAAGGAGGAATTCCTGGGCAAAATCATTTTCGTGGAAAACTACGACATGATGCTGGCGAGACGGATGATCTCAGGCGTGGATGTCTGGCTCAACACACCGCGCAGGCCTCTTGAAGCCTCAGGTACGAGCGGTCAGAAGGCGGGCATGAACGGAATTTTGAACATGAGCGTCCTGGACGGCTGGTGGGACGAATGCTGCGAGGAGGGAAATGGCTGGGCTATTGGAGACCGCAAGGAGTACAAGAACCCGGAAACCCAGGACATCGTGGACTGTGACTCCTTTTACGATCACATGGAGAATGAGACAATCCCTTTGTATTACACACGCAATTCCAAGGGCATTCCGGACAAATGGGTCAGGATGATGAAAAACTCAATGACGAGGGTGATTTCAGAGTTCAACACACACAGGATGCTTTCGGATTACACGGTAAAGATGTACATTCCTGCCGCGGACAAATATGTTTCATTTGCAGGTGACAATTTCCAGAAAGCCCGCGAGATTGCCATGTGGAAAAAATCCATACGGGCAAGATTCCCCAGTATCCACATCAACAGTTTTTCCATTTCCGGAATTGAAGGCGACATTCTGAATGTTGGTGATGAACTCTCCTTCGCACTGGAGGTGCACAAGGGCAAGATTGACCGTGATGAAATACGCGCCGAGATCGTAATTTTCCAGGACCTGGAGGAGGACGCGCTTCATTTTCTGGGAGATGATGTTGCCCTGCGCGAGGATATAGCGCTTGTGCCAATGACTGTTGCGGAAGAAGCGGCAGACATTCTGAAATATTCCGGCATGTACAAAGCGGCCAAGTCCGGCAAGTTTAATTACGGAATCCGCATTCTCCCCTGCCACCCGGAGGTGGATGACCACAAGGACCTGAACCTGGTCTTCTGGGGATAGCAGACGGGCATGACAAAACAAAACTCAGCGGTCATGCTGATCACCATAGGCTGCTTTTTCTGCTTTTTTATCTTTGGTTTTCTGGACAATATCAAAGGCCCTGCCATCCCTGTTTTACTGGAAGAGCCCTTCTTTAATTACTCCGATGGCGGGATAATCCTCATGGCACAATACGCGGGATTTCTTGCTGCCACGCTCATCGCCGGCATGCTTGCCGGCCGCATCGGCAAAAAAAACATTATTCTCCTCGCCCTTGGGGCCTGCGGTATTGGTATTATTGGCTTTGCCTGTTTCCAGGGCCTGGTCCTGCTTTCCCTGTTTATGGCTTTTCTCGGGTACGGCCTGGGTACCATTGAAGTCGGCGCCAATGCCCTGATCACGGAACTCCACGTGAAAAATCGTGGAAATACCCTAAACCTCCTCGCCTTTTTCCACGGCTTGGGCGGCATCACAGCGCCGCTTTACGCTTCGGCAATCCTCGGTCTCGGGTATTCATGGAGGATTCCGTACGCAGTCGGTATCATTCCGGTCGCAATCGCCCTGGTCACGTTCCTGTTGCTGCAATACAGAGAAGTCCGCACAGATGATGAAAAGCCTGGAATCAGCCTTGTCCGGATCCTGAAAAAGGCACTGAAGCCGGGCGTGATGTTTTTCAACATCGTAATTTTCCTTTACGTGATGGCGGAAATCGGGCTTGCGTCATGGATTGTCGATTTTCTTAAGAAGGCAAAGTCTTTTCCCGGCAATATGGGTTCGCTTTTCCTGACGCTATTCTTTGTCGGCCTCACTGCCGGGAGATTACTTGGCAGCCTCATCGTGGACCGGGTCGGGCATATCCGGATGCTGTTCATCTGCACTGCGGCCTCGATCATCTGCCTTGCTGCGGGTATATTCGGCCCGCCAGAGTTTGCATGGTGCCTGCCTTTCACCGGATTGTTTTTTTCAATCATGTTCCCGACTCTCACTGCCGCCTTTTCGGAAAGAAACAGGGAAGACATGGTGATCATGATGTCGTTCCTGTTTGCCGCTGCAGGCGCAGGCGGCATGATCGGTCCGGGACTCATCGGCTTCGTCAGCCAAATTGCTGGAATACAAACCGGTTTCAGTCTTGTTCTGTTCTATTGCATGGTGATGCTCGTCTTTCTCTTTGTCATTTCAAGGCGGGAGAAAAAAACATAAGGACATACTATCCACTGTGATATTGTCCTATTTTCTTTTTTTGGATGGTTTGGCTTTGCCTTTCCCGCCTGTTTTTTTAGCGGGCTTTTTTTTGGCCACGGATTTTCGGACAGCCTTTTTTGCTGTCTGGAGCAAGCCTTTTTTCACGGCATTGTCTGTTGGTATCCTTGGTTTTATCCCGATATCAATAATATCCGCTTTATCAGCTTGGCGGGTTGACAATCGCACCCCGCCGGCCTTGATTCCCTTGACCAGAAATTTGGAAATCTTGAAATCCTCCTCCAGAATCTGAACGCGGGCCTTGGGGATGTATGTCACCCGGATTACCGCATCTGTTCTGGATGTGAGAGCCAGCATCTGGGTGTTTTCATCCACTAATGTATATCCCTTGCCGATGATGAAGCTGTCAATTATGCAGCGTTTTATATAGGGGTGCCTTGTATCCTTGTCCATGTACACGGCCGTAATCACGGTCTTGGACATTTCATCCTTGTCAGCCATGACGCAGTGATACATTCCCTTGTCAACAAAAAGCTTGTCAGGAACATCCATGACTGAATAGGCTCCGGTTCTCCGGATTACCAGGATCCTGTCATACGAAGAGACCTGGAACAACAGCCTGCCGGTTTTGACCTCAGTACCGAGATAACCTGTTTCCTCGTCATAGCGCAGGTCCAGGTTTCTCTGTGTTGCAGCCGCTTCGCGGACATCTACTTTCTGGAAGCTGGTGATCCGGGACTTTCTCTGATACTGTTCCCCGTAATCGCGGATCACTTCATTAATGAAATCTTCCGCATACTCAACGGTGTTTTTAAGGTGCTTGCGCACTTCCTTCATTCTGGCTTCAATTTCTTCCAGTTCCGTTCTGGCCTTGTTGATGTCATAAAGCGATATTCTGCGGATCGGTATTTTCAGCAGGCGCTCAACGTCTTCTTCGGTCACCTCGCGCTTTATCTGCTTGTCGAAAGGTTTCAGTCCGTCAAGAACTGCTTTCACAACACCGGCCTGGGTCTTTTTGTCCTCGATCTTTTTGTAGATGCGCTCCTGGATAAAAATCTGTTCCAGAGTCCTCGCGTGGTGCTTGTCCCGGAGTTTTCCCTCCTCGATTTTCAGTTCTGCCGTGAGGATTTTGACAAGCCGTTCGCTGTGGTGTGCTATGATTTCACTCACTGTCATGATCCTGGGATTATTGTCCACGATCACCAGGGGATTGACGGAGATGGACATTTCACAATCGGTAAACGCGTAGAGCGCGTCAACGACTTCCGATGTATATGTCCCGCGCTGGAGCTTGATTTCAATTTCAACATTTGCCGTTGTAAAATCATTGATGCCGGCAATCTTGATTTTGTTCTTCTTGGCCGCATTCTCAATGGAGTTGATCAGCGATTCCGTTGTGGTCCCAAATGGCAGTTCCCTTATCAGGATACGCTTTGGATCTGATATATCCAGATTTGCGCGTACTAAAACCTTGCCTGTTCCATCATGATAATCAGAAACATCAACTTCGCCACCAGTGGGAAAATCCGGAAATAGTTTTGTCTTTTTGCCGCGCAGGCCTTCTTTTACGGCCTGGAGCACTTCCACAAAATTGTGCGGCAGAATTTTTGTGGACATGCCGACGGCGATTCCCTCTGCTCCCATGATAAGAACAAGGGGAACCTTTGCCGGGAAGGTCACAGGCTCCCTGTTTCTCCCGTCATAGGAATCTTCATACTCGGTGATCTCCGGGTTATGGAGGATTTTCTTTGCGAGGGGCAGGATGCGGCATTCAATATACCTGGCCGCGGATGCCTCGTCACCTGTATAGATATTGCCGAAGTTTCCCTGGCGGTCGATGAACAGTTCCTTGTTGGCCAGGACCACGAGTGCGGAATAGATGGAAGCGTCACCATGTGGATGATACTTCATGCAATGGCCCACGACATTCGCGACCTTGTGAAATTTACCATCGTCCATTTCCAGAAGTGAATGGAGTATTCGCCGCTGAACAGGCTTGAGTCCGTCATCAAGGTGCGGAATGGCCCTGTCCTTGATGACATATGAGGCGTATTCCAGAAAGTTTTTATCAAAAAGCGATTTTACGTATGCCATATCAGATCAGGTTCTCCATGATATATTCACGGCGTTCGGGCGTGTTCTTTCCCATATAGAAATCAAGAATTCCAGGCACCTCTTTTATTGTCTTGATGTTGACATTTACAAGACGTATGTTGTCTCCGATAAACTGTCCAAACTCTTTTGGGCTTATTTCACCCAATCCCTTAAACCGTGTGACCTCGGGATTCTCCAGACGCCCTGTTGCTTCATCACGTTCTTTTTCACTATAGCAGTAAACTGTCTCTTTCTTGTTTCGGACACGGAACAATGGGGTTTCCAGGATATACACCCTCTGGGACACGACAAGTTCCTCAAAATAGCTCAGGAAAAAAGTCATCAGAAGATTGCGGATGTGGAATCCATCATTGTCGGCATCGGTCGCGATGACGATTTTAGCATAGCGCAAGCCCTCGATATCATTTTCTATACCAAGCGCCATCATCATGTTGTAGAGCTCTTCATTCTTGTAAATCTCGGCCTGCTTGCGGTCATACATGTTCTGTGGTTTTCCCCTGAGAGAGAAAATGGCCTGAGTGTAGACATCACGGCAGGAAACCATCGACCCTGAAGCGGATTGTCCTTCAGTGATAAAAATAGTGGAATCTTCTCCGTCCTTTTCACCGAGATGGTACTTGCAGTCCTTGAGATCGGGAATCTTTAAAGCGATCTTCTTTGCCGCATCCTTGGCTTCCTTCCGGACTACATTGAGCTCGTTGCGCAGCTTTTCATTGTTGGCGATTTTTTCCTCGAGTTTTTTTGCCGCGGTATTGTTCTTGTGCAGAAAATCCACGACAGCAGCCTTTGTGTCATTGATGATCCAGGACCTTATCTCCGTGTTGCCAAGCTTGTTCTTGGTCTGGCTTTCAAACACCGGGCTTTTCAGTTTGATCGCAATCGCTCCGGCAAACCCCTCGCGTACATCCACTCCGGAATATGTTTTCTGGTAAAAATCATTCACACCCTTAAGAAGGCCTTCGCGGAAGGCGCTCAAGTGGGTTCCTCCATCAGAGGTGAATTGTCCGTTGACAAAGGAAAAATAACTTTCGCCATAGGCTTCCGTATGCGTGAAGGCAAACTCGATATGGTCTCCCTTGTGATAGGATATTTCATAAACGGTTTTTTCACCGACTTCGGATTCCAGGAGATCATACAGGCCGCGCTCCGACTGGTACTCCTGCTTGTTGAAGACCATCGTCAAACCGGAATTAAGGTAGGCGTAGTTCCACATCCGCTGGTCAATGTACTCGTAATTGAACTTGGATTCCCCGAAGATTTCAGGGTCAGGCTCAAACTCCACATAGGTACCTGGTTTTTCCCTGGGAGCATTTCCTTCACGTTTTTTTAAAAGCTTCCCTCTGGAAAATATTGCCTCAAAAAACTTGTTGTCGCGCATGGAGACTACACGGAAGTGTTTGGAAAGCGCATTGACCGCCTTGGTTCCAACACCGTTCAGACCCACGCTGAACTGGAAAACATCATCGTTGTACTTGGCGCCTGTATTGATTATGGAAACACAGTCTATGACCTTGCCAAGCGGGATCCCGCGGCCGAAGTCCCTGATTTTTACCAGTTTGCCTTCTATTGAAATGTGTATTTTTTTACCGAAGCCCATGATGTATTCGTCTACTGAATTGTCGATGACTTCCTTGATAAGGATGTAAATCCCGTCATCAATATTTGATCCGTCACCAACACGCCCGATATACATCCCTGAACGAAGGCGGATGTGTTCCAGTGAACTTAGGGTTTTGACCTTGCTTTCATCATAAGTGTGTTTTTTTGCCATTTAATTGTGTCCTCAAACAGGGTCCAAAAAGGCAAAGCCTTTTATGGCCGCAATGATCCCAGTTGGGATAATTTTATACGAATTTCATGATTTGTCCAATAGGGTTCAAAGATATCCAAAAAACGAAAAATAGGGAGAAATTCCTTATTTACAGTTTAATGGTATATACCCAAAGATCACTGTTTTTCATCTCCAGCCCATATTACGGTATATGCAATCTCGATCCCTATAAATGATCGAACTGACAGGTCAGTTCCTATATTCGGTGATATCAGGGTCAATTATGATTACTGGCACATTTTTAATGGTAGCAATCAAAAAATAGGCAATAATTGGGAAAAAAGCGAACCAACATATCCATCTTCTGTGGGAGCGTTATGCATCACTCCTTGGGAATCTAGCTGGTGCCTGACCGGCATCGGCGCAAAAACCCAATACTTCGGCTATGGAAGAATGCTCAGCGGTATTGCGCCTGCCGGGATTACTACAGGGTATATCTTCGACTCGGACCACGAATATCCTGATAGTGGCACTTTAACCGGCCAAATGATAATGATTCAATTTGACGATACAGGTAATTACTGACAATCCCGTAACTGAAACCTCAGTGCAGGGATCCGTCACCCACACGTTCGATATACATTCCGGAGTGAATTCGGATGTGTTCCAGCGAACTTAGGGTTTTGTCCAATAGGCTGTGGTTATGAAGGCAATACACGTTGTGGCCTGGTGGCAATATCACCGTT
>RPPD01000019.1 GCA_003818675.1 Spirochaetaceae bacterium | reverse complement strand
GGTCAGTAATGCCCTCAGTGGCTTCAATAATGTCATTTATATATTCTGAATAGGAAGTGAGTTCCCGAAGAGATTCGTTTGAATCCTCAACTGAAGTGGCATTGGCATCCGCAATCTGGGCAAGGGAAAAGGCTTTCTTCTGTGAGATCATTGTAGTCTCTGTTATGCTTTTGTTTTGTTCTGTCATGCGGATTATGGTCTGATTAAACTGTTCTATGAGCCCTGCCTGGGTCTGGATCGCGCGTGGAATCTGTATTCCTGACGCCTCCAGGCGCGCGCTGGCGTTTGTGAGAACGGATTCTATCTCAATCAAACGTGAATGGATTTTGTCATTTGCGGCGGTGTTTTCCCTTTCATAAGATGTAATGACATCAACAGAGGAGTTTACTACCTTCTGGAGGATTGAACTGGAATTGTCCAGATTATTTGAAATTCCGGAAATTTTCTGCAATATTGTCCGCAGTGCAAGGTTTCTATCATTTAGATCTTCGGAACCCTTAAGCGCCATGGTGTAGACAATGGATTGCTCAAAAGCCATGATGAAAAAAGTTGCCAGAACAAGAACAAGATATGCATATGGAACCATCCAGCAAAAAGGTTCCATGGCCGATGTCAGGTAGTAAATGTCATGGGCTGAAGCTGCAAATACAAGAAGAAGCGCAATCAGAAGATATATTGCGTCCTTGGGTTCTTTTTTCAAGACTGCCATGGAAAGCCGGATAAAAGCGATGATAAGACTTGCCGGGATTGAGATCAGGGTCACGATGCTGAAAACCGCCTGAATTCCAGGTTTATCAGACTGAAAGAGGAGAATCAGGGCGCCAAGAATATTCGGGATGATGACCGCCAGATATAATATTTTACGGTGTTTTTTCACACCGCAGAAGGAAAAAACAAACAGGGCAAGGAAAAGACTGCAGAGAGGAAGCCCGATTCGCGAGATTTTTTCCGAGAACACCTCATTGATAGCCTGAAATGTGTATGAAAGGTTGAAGTAGCCGAAGAAGAAAAAGAGGCACATAAGGGAGAAATACATGTATTTTTTTTCCCTTAATCCTCCGGTTAAAAAAAGTGTCAGGAAATAGATGAAAAGTATGATGCTGACAACTCCAGCTGAACGCACAAAATGGATATTAAGGAGATCCTTGAAAAAAACCATGCCTGAAGCATTTGTGAATGATGTAATTATCAGGCTTTTGACAGGATTGGTCTCGTTTTCATATCTTGGAAAAAGCTGCAAGGCAAGTTCATTGCGTTCGCGGCCAAAAAAGAGTAGATCGTGCGGTAAAATTATTTGAGTTGCCTGATAGTTTATTGAGTTATAACCAGTTGTAGATCTTCCAATTTGGGCGATCTTTATACCATTCAGGTACACATCTGCCGCGTAATCGAAGGGTCCGGTATACAGGCAGACCACTTCAGGGATATTTTCTGTTTCAATAAAAAAATAGGTACGTAAGGTGTAGATGCGTTTATGCTCTTGCAGAAGATGAGGGAGTTTTCCTCCTTCGTAAAGCTTAAACTCAAGCTCTTCACGGGGAAGCAAAATCAGTTTGCCTGCATCAGCATCTGCGGAAGATTCAAGAAAGAAGATATCTGTCAGTATAGTTAGTTCATTGATGTCTGCAATCTTGTTCTGTGCTTGAAGTGTTGAAGCAAGTGAAATGAAGAGAAGGATAAAGATGTGAAATGGTTTTATCATTTGAATTATCCTTGTTGATGCCACTTAATGCAAGATTAATCCGCCTCATGAGCTCTGTCAATGCATTTTAAGGTGAAAAAAATTCTTTTAATAAGGTATTGATTATTAATTGAAAATATTCTAATTTTTTTTATGAGCATGTTTTTAAAAGCTTTTCAGAGACATGCGCATTGTTAGAGTGTTTGTGAAGAGAAGATGCGTCGCGTTGCGAACATGTTTTTCTCTTCAGGTAAAAAAGTTGCACGATGAATGCATGGAGCGCCTGAGCTTTTTCAGGCACAGGGAGGGGGGCGGTAGATACCGCTAAAAATTTTTTCTTGGAGGAACCATGAACAAGAAGCCAGTTAAGAAAGCTGCAAAGAAGGGCGTGAAGAAACCCGCTAAGAAAGCAAAGAAGGGCGCGAAGAAAACTGCGAAGAAGAAAGCTCGCCCAGTGTCATTTAAAAAAGTAAATAAAAAACTCAAAGTTATGGCAAAGAAAAAGAAGACTGCCATACACAAGAAGAATGCCAAATCAGCAAGCAAAATCCGCAGCAGAGTTAAAGTCAGCAGAAAGCCTGCCAGCAGAAAGCCTGCCAGAAAGAAAATTTCCGGCAAGAAACCTGTCATGAAGAATACTGTTGCTGTTGAGGAAGCATCAGCAGGGAAACATTTTATTGTTGTCTTAAATGGTCAGAGAAAAATGTTTTCCCTCAGTGAAATGAGAATACTTGTTGCAATGTCACATTCCGGATCCAATGATACCAAGCGTGGTGGAGAGATTTTCACCTGGATGAAGCGCAACAGACAGGATGTGCTTATGGATACGGAGATTGCTGCAGGAGGGCGCCCTTTATTTGCCAGACTTTCAGATTTTTTAAGAAAGCATTACCGCGTAAAAAAGGGATAGAAGCGGGAATAAAAAGAACTGAAGAGGCAGTTGGTGCGGGTTCTGTACCGACTGTCTCTTTTTTTTGACTGATTATCAAACTGCTTAAAAGGCTCCACTTTTCCACAAGATGCTAGAGATTAAGCCCGTTTTCGTCCCCTTCAAATTCCCTCTTTATATCCGGAATCGGGAGCCATTTGAGGCTGAAGGTTAACTTTGGGATCCATTCCCATTTACCTGTGGTTTCATTGTTTTCGAACTTGCCTGAATAGCCTATCTTCAAGGTCCAGTCCTCCATATCGTGGACGAACTCCACGCTGATAGACTCAAGTTTGAAAAAGGAATTGTAGCGGTCATCTATATTGAAGAAATTGTAGGAGCGCAGCAGGTCTGTAATGGGATCTACCGGAGTAATATTTGCAGTAATCCCATATTCATCAAAAACATCCGAGTTTACGGCATCGACGAATGCCGGTATATACCGATAAATGTTATTGTTGTGGACTATAACTGTAAAGACCATACCAAGGAATTTATTAATTTTCAGTTCAGACTGAAAAGTCAGCTTAAACGCACTGTCTATGTATTTTTGGAAATTGAGTAAAAGTGAAGGCTCAATGACGTTTGTCCATACGATTCTGTTGTCCCAGAAATACCATTTACCGCTGTTAAACTTGTATTCAGAGTTAAGTGTATAGGGGAGGAACTCATGTATTGTGCTGGTCTGTGTCCCTATGGAATTAACTGGAGCCATTTCCTTGGCCAGGAAGTCAATGCTCAAGTCCCAGAGTTTAAGGGATGATACACTGTAGGAGAACAGCTCACTGGTAAAATCATAATCAAGTTTCTGGGTGAAGAAATACTTGTTGGCCTCCCTGTATTTGTACTGAAAAAGCTGGAGGCTATTTTCAAGTTTTAGCGGAGTCTGGTTTTCAATATCATAGGTGAAACTGCTTTCGAAGGTAAAAATGCCTTCCATGGAGGCCTTCTCTGTGAGCCTGAATGGTTGGAATTGCCAGGGTCCAGTGGACAATTCCCTGTATTCAAAGATGGCAATGGTCTGGAATATCCATAGATAGAAATTGAGTTCACCGTATACACGGCCAAGAACCGGGGGCAGGGAAAAGGATGTCTTCAGGGAATTAGCCTGTTCTTCAGGTTGGTATACAAGATTGGATCTAATCTCCTGTGTCTGCATGGTCTCGCGTTTCCATGTGAACAAACGGGAAACATAATTGCCTTCTGTTGAATCATAGTATATATCAAAGTAATCCCACTTGAGATTGTAGCTTAAAGATGAGCCTTTGAAATCTGGTATTGAGAGGAACGGATTATAAGTGACAAGAATTGATTTTGAGAGGTCAAGGCTTGTATACGCCTGGTCTGTGGTTGTTGGAGATACTCCTGAATCGCGAAGAATTGTGGTTTTGAATTTGTCCTGAACAATAAAGGACCCGGCAAGATCCAGGGTGGAATTCCAGAAGGAAAGCCTGTAGTTGATGCTGGATGTACCCGAAAGGTCCACATTTGAGGATTTTGTCCTATATGTAATGTCATCAATCGTATCCCAGTTTGCATGGTCATAAAGATGTTCCATCTTGCCAGTCTGGTTGAGAATATATGACAGAGTGAAGTTATAATACTTCATCTGTCGTGTTATTGCAGAATTGCCCTTGATTTCAGGCCTTTCAAGAACAGACGTTTCCTGAGTTTCCTGGTTCTTTTTCTGTGAATCGTCAGTGGAACCTGGAAGCATAGTTCCGGTACCAGGGTCTGCTTTTTGTGTTTGCTGGGGATTAACCTTGATTTCATTGCTTTCTGAAAAAGTTAACAGGGTGCCTCCAACCTGAAATGTGAGATTGGGGAAAACAATGCGCTGTGGATAGTAAAATGATCTTGTTGGATCGGCCAGGAGAACAGGATCTATTGTGGAGATGGTTTTGCTGCCCCAGTCAAATGCAAAACTGAATGTGCTTATCTCAAAGGGCTTTAGCATTGGAGAGTTAACAAGTGTGGCGAAATTGAACTTGGCAGCAAGAGTCCAGTTGAGGTTGGGCTGCGAGGTGGTGACTGTTGTGGTTGTTGTTGGCGCTGCGGGAAGATCAAATCCTAAAATTGTACCCCAGTCCTGTGTCTCTTCCCGCGAGTAAAAATCTGATGTGAAGTACTGATCAGAATAAAAATTGAAATGCCCTGACAACTTTTCAATTAGTCCCCATGTAAAGCTGAAGTCCCCCTCAAACCCGTAGCGGAGCGGAATCTCCATCCCAAAAAAATTGCTGGAATGCCAGTGCTCCTCTCCGAGGCTGTTATACGGGGTATACCCGTATGTGTCATAATAAATGTTGCGGCTTGCGGCAATACCAGTGTTGATTTTTACTGCTGGAGACATGTCAAAAAAAACTCCACCAAAGGCTCCAAGCCTGGAATAGATATCTGCATAGAGTTTTAAGTGTTTGATGGTTGCCGCAAGATCACCCTGATTGTCTGTTTTGGGAAGAGGATCTCCAATAGGTCTTAAAAAAAGCCCGTCTAATACCAGAGTGTTCCCGGACTGGCTGGAACCTTCAACTGGCAGGAACGACAGAGGATTCTCGTCCCTTGTTTTTCTTCCTATCAGGTACAGGGTATTCTGGAGATATGCTCCTTCTTTGTCCTTGAAACCCACAACTGGATTGAAAAAGATTTCATCTGTTGAGTAATAATAGAACGGGAAGTAGAGGACAGGTATGTGTCCTACATGAAGAACAGCGTCCCTGATAGCCCACTCACCAGGGCCAAAAACCCAGATGCGGCTGGCAGTGATCCTGTAATTTGGATTTTTAATGTCCGGGCTTGAGGTAATCACACCATTTTCAATAATGATTGTGTCATCCTTCATGCGGGAAATTGCACTCCCTGTATACACAAAGGTAAGAGGGTCCGGGTTATCTTCCACCTTTTTTACCTGTTCGCCCTGGGCGAGGTAAAGCACTCCCTCCCATGAACTTACATCAAAAATGAATGATTCTCCCTTGAAAACCTCGGTGGTTTCACCCTTTTTTCTGGTATAGACAATATTTCCGCTGGCGGAAATGATGCTTCTTTTCTGGTTGTAGAGAATCCGCTCAGCGCGGATAGAATGCTGGGTATTGTCTTTTATATCCGTGAGAACCAAATTTACATCACCCCTGAGGAGGATATATTCCTCATCCACCTCATCAACAGTGAAGTACTCGGAGCTCTGGGCAGATTGTATTTCTATCTTGCGTGTCGCATCTGGTGCTTTTTCTGGTACCGCCACCTTGTAGTAATCCCGCAAACGCTGCTGAAGTGCCTGTCTGTCGCCCGAATCCTGCAGTTTCAAGGCTGCACACCAGGCGACGAGTTCATAATAGCTGGCGGTGTTAATGTCCAGGTCAAGGGTATTTGTAAGAAGGCTTTGGAATGTTGCTTCCTTTTTTTCTGTTGGCGGATTTTCTGCTTGAGGCGTCTGGCCAAAGAGCAGATACGGAGTGAGGATGTTTATGTATGCAATAAACAAAAGAATTCGTCTCATGGATCCAATTCAGGACAGAGTTCGCAAGACTCTTCCCCTTTACTTGTATAAGCACCTGTGACTCTTGTCAATTCCTGGCCAAAAACGGCCTCTGTTAACCCGATTTGCACCTGCAAAATTACAGCGGAATGGTGACAAGTGAGTTGAGATATTGCTCTATATTCGTGTATCCGTCTTTGTCCTTTAGACCGGCACTGTCATCCTTTGCCGGATCCAGGCCATTTGTTTTTTCCCATGCATCAGGCATGCCATCATGGTCAGTATCAACAGGAACTGGAGAGCTCTTGTATTCCGGATATCCGCCTACATCCGAGGGATCATTTATGATGCGGCCTGTTTTGCCCTGTATTTCCCTGGTTATCCGCTCGTCTACAGTGTCACGTTTGGGAAGAGATGCACCTCCATAAAGCAGTATTTTCTGGAATGCCGCGGAACCATCCTGCACTGCGACAGGATATTCCATCGGGATCGGAGAAGCTTTTTTGTATGCATTCCTGTCCCCATTGTATGATGAGTCAAACTGAAGTACTGCCCACGGGTCATCAGGTTTTTTGCCGTTGATGTAGTTGTCGTTGAAATAAGAAGCTGCGCGAGAGGAGTATTCACGATAGGCAAATGCCGCTCCCTTAACTGAGTTTGGCCCGCTTATGTAATAGTTTCCGATAAAATTGCAGTATGTGACCGAATCCTTGTCCTGGTTGTATCCAGCGTATTCGCCACCATAGTTGTAAACGACATTGTTGGAAAACTCGAAAAACAGCCCAATAGGGTCCTTCTGGTAGTTGGCGTAATTTCCGGGTCTGGGATTTCTTGCGCGATGGTGCGCATAGAGGTTGTGATGGTAAGTATACCTGGCGCCATTACCTCCTCGTATAAGAGAACCGTAACCGTGATCTCCCTTGGCGTGGAGGGATTGATTGAGGCTCTCGGTTATGAAACACCACTGCACGGTAAGATAGTCCACCATTGGCTGGAATGATACAGAGAGGGTCTCGTCAACACTCCAACTGGAGGAGATATGGTCAAGAATGATGTTTTTCCCTTTTGAGATGTCAATGCAGTCCGATTCCTGCTTTGAGTCTATTCCGAGCCTGACCCTGATGAAGCGAATGATAACCTGGTCTGCCATGATCCTGACAACGAAGTTTTTAAGGCAGATGCCGTCTCCTGGCGCTGTCTGCCCCGCGATGGTAATGTATGGTTCCACTACCAAAAGCGGGTATTTAAGCTCGATTATGCCTGATACCCGAAAGACCACTATGCGGGGACCTTTGGCTTCAATAGCCGCGCGGAGGCTTCCTGGAACGTCATCCTCCAATGTGGTAACCTCAATGACCTTGCCGCCGCGTCCGCCAACAGTGTATTTCCCCATGCCGTCAGCTCCTGGAAACGCCACAACAGCAGGTTTTACCGGAGTCGGTGTTGCCTGCGGGGTTGGCGAAGGTTGCGGGGCTAGTTGCGGGGTTTGGGCGGTCCCGGTTGTTGAAGTGGTCGTGCATCCCGCGATGACTGCAGCGGCCACAATGAATACAAATAGCCTTTTCATTTCAGTTTCTCCTTAATGAGTTGATTAAAGTTTCAAGCCGAGTGATTTTTCAATGGAAATTTTCACGAATTTCAATATATCTGATACTTTAATTCCGATTGAAGTGGTTCTGGCCAGTTTTACCGTATTGAGGATGCCGAGGAAATATACGCCGAGCCCGGCCTGCCAGGTGTTCTTGTCCAGGTCTGTGATCATATCAGAATCCTTGATCGCCGGTTTAAGGAGCATCATGATTGCAGTGCTCAATTCCTCGACTTTTTCTTCAATCTTGGTATAAATGATGGCTTCCGAGAGCAGGATGTTGACCAGGTCAAGGTCTTGCAGCACTTCAGGTATGAACTGGTCAATTACAGATTTGAGCTTGTTCTCAACACTCTGGCTTGATCCCAGCATGGTAAAAAGCCGTGTGCGTAAATCACCCCATCCTTCATCAACTATTGTGCGGACAATTTCTTCCTTGCTCTTGAAATAGGTGTAGATGCTTCCGACAGGAAGGCTTGTTTCCTTGACAATGTCTGAGATGGATGTGTTGAAAAAACCGTTTTGCGAGAACAGCATTTTTGCTGATTGGAGGATCATAGCCCGTTTGTTTTCATCCTTAGCTCTTGCCATATATCACCTCTGGCAAGGATACACCTCGCCTTGTTGTCCATATGGTATTTTTTTTTGGCCCCTGTGTAAAGGCGCCATTGGAATCTTCGGGCATGGGGTCCTAAAAATGGCTGATTATCCAGTTTGTTGCTTTTTCAGACACTCTTTGTCTTAAAACTCTCCCACGTAAAGGACCTCGGGCTCAAGCTCAAATCCCAAATCTTTCCTGACCCTGTCGCGGATGTGTTCAATCAGGCGGCGCACCTCATCCGCCGTTGCATTCCCTTCATTTATGATGATATTTGCGTGCAAAGGTGAGATGCGGGCGCCGCCAATGCCATAACCGCGCAGTCCCAGCGAGTCAATAATTTTGCCGGCAGGCTCCCCAAAAGCGCGATTGTTCTTGAACACAGAACCCGCACTGGGGTGGGAAAAATGCCCCTTGGACTTGCGGTCTTGTTCGCACTGGCTCATGCGGTTCTCAAGCACCATCGGATCACCCTTTGACAGCTTGAAGCTTGCCCGGATGATTATTTCTCCGGAACTCTGAAATGGCGAGGTCTTGTACCCGAAAAACTTTGAGTCCATTTTCTTGTTTGAAAAATTCATTAATGAGTCAATGACCCCAACCTCATCCAGGGTGTCAGATACAGAGACATCGTAACATCGGGCGTTCATCCAGACCGAGCCGCCTATGCTGCCGGGCATGGAGTAGAAATTTTCAATGCCCCCAAGTCCAGCGGCAGCAGCCCTTTTAGCCGCGTTGCTTATGGAAGCCCCGGCGCCAGCGGAAAGTATGTTTTCTGCAATGTGAATTTCTCCAACAGCTTCCAGGGACAGTACAACTCCACGTATTCCCCGGTCCCCTACAAGAATGTTGGCGCCGGCACCCAGTACGAAAATCGGTATGTCATGCTTGCGACAGAATAGCTGGAGGTCCGGGATCTCGGAAGGAGTATGCACCAGGACATAGATATCAGCCGGACCGCCGATTTTGAATGAAGTGTGATTCTTCATGGGCTCGTCATAAAAGGCCGGGATTCTGCTTTTTTCAAACAACTCTCGAAATGTTTTCATGCAATCTGATCATAACCTGAATCAGCTGCAGCTGGCAATTGTCTTATGGGGCGTGTTCTGGTATGATTCCAGTCGGAGGAAAGACTTGCAACTGGAACTCTGGAATACTTATGGCCGAACGCGCACGCCTCTTTTACCCATCGAAAATAACACTGTCAGACTTTATGCCTGCGGCCCCACTGTCTACAACTATGCCCATATAGGCAATCTTCGCACTTATATTTTTGTGGATGTACTCAGGCGCACTATAGAGTTTTTCGGGTTTGGCGTTAAACACGTTATGAACGTCACTGACGTGGGCCATCTCTCAGATGACGCTGATGATGGCGAGGACAAGGTAGTCCTGGAATCCAAACGGAGTGGAAAATCAGTCTGGGAAATCGCGGAGTTTTATACCGATGCCTTCATGAAGGATATCAAACTGCTCAATATCAAAACACCTTCCGAGGTCTGCAAGGCCACCAGCCACATAGATGACATGATCGCACTCATCAAAAGAATTGAGGACGCGGGATTTACATACAGTTCGGGCGGGAACCTTTATTTTGATATCGGAAAGTTTCCTGAATACGGGAAGATCGCCCTGCTGTCCCTGGAAGACCTTCAGGCCGGTGCCAGGATTGATGTGGACGAGCACAAACACAATCCTCATGATTTTGTGCTATGGTTCACCAATTCCAAGTTTGAACGCCAGGCCATGATCTGGGACTCACCGTGGGGCAGGGGATACCCTGGCTGGCACATAGAGTGCAGTGCCATGGCCATGAAATACCTGGGCGAGGAGTTTGACATCCACTGCGGTGGTATAGACCACATTCCAGTGCACCATACCAACGAGATAGCCCAGTCACAGGCTGCCACAGGAATACAACCAGCCAGAATCTGGATGCACGCCGAGTTTCTGCTCCTGGAACAGGAGCGAATGTCCAAATCCTCGGGTAAGTTCCTCACCCTTGCCGTATTGATGGAAAAAGGATATTCTCCGCTTGATTACCGCTATTTCTGCCTCCAGGCGCATTACCGCATCCAGCTGAAGTTCAGCTTTGATGCGCTGGATGCGGCAAAGGCCGGGAGAAGAAATTTGGTTCAGAGAATCGCGGACATACGCGACCTGTGCAAGGACAAACCGGCCAGGAAGCTGGGGATGAAGGCCGCGATGTATGAGGCGGATTTTCGGAAACACTGTGCCGATGACCTGAACATGCCCCGCGCGCTCGCACTGCTCTGGGACATGGTCAAGGATGCTGATTTTGGCGGAAATGGCGAAACGGCGGCCGGGGACACGATTGCTTCTGAAAAGCTGGCACTGGTAATCATGATGGACAGCGTACTGGGGCTCTCCCTTTCCGAATCTGTGCGGGAGGATGTGGATGTGGATGCAGGGATACAGGAGCTTGTGGATGAGCGGCAGGCCGCGCGCAAAAACAGGGATTTCAAAAGGGCAGATGAGATAAGGGCCCTTCTTGATGCGCGCGGTATAGTCCTGGAGGATACTCCCCAGGGCGTGCGCTACAGAAAAAAATAAATTGTAACAAAACGAAGGGCTGTGCTGTTTATATGTTAAACAAGGGCGTGGATGAACGCAGATTCAACAGGGAATATTCACTTCTCTTTCCCGTGATTTTTCGGGTAGCCGTCAGGATCACGGGTGATGCGGAAATTGCCGAGGATCTTTGTCATGAGGCGTTCATCAAGTATTACCAGCGTCATGAACCGCTTCCGGATACAGACCAGGCAAAGTACTGGCTTATCCGTGTGGTGAAAAACATGAGCCTCAATCATGCCAAGCGGAAAACCCGAGAGCGCAAGGCCATGGGCAAACTGGAGAAAATCACTCCTGTCTTCGCTGAATCCGAGGAAAAACGGGTGATACGGGAAGAGACCATCAAGGAAGTCCAGGAAGCCCTTGATAAGCTGCCGTACAAGCTGCGCTCGGTTCTTGTTTTCAAGGAGTACGGCGGATTGTCCTATCGTGAGATTGGTACAATGCTGGGAATAAGCGAGGGAAATGTGAAGGTAAGAGTGTTTAGGGCGCGAGAACACCTTGAAAAAATACTTGGGGAGGAGGAGTAGGCGTATGTGTCCAAAAGATGAAATTTTGTCAGCTTATTATGACGGTGAAATTGATTCTCCATGGAATACTGAAATAGGGCAGCACCTCCAGACCTGTTCCTCGTGCAGGGCGAGGATAACCTCGTTCCAGAAGATACGTGAGCGGCTTGCTCATGAACCACTTGAAATTGAAGAACCCATGCAGCGCGTGCAGAAACGGCTCCAGGAATCTTTTGCAGCAGCGGGTCTGGATGCTTCACCACACATTTACAGATCAACATCATCCTTCTGGAAACGGCAGGTACCGGTCCCAATGCCGGCTCTGGCCGCTGCTGCTGTTGTGTTTTTTGTCCTGGTCGCAGGAGTGTTTTTCTTTCTGGGAAAAAATGACATTGCCCAGGTGGTCAAGAACCAGACTGGATCCGAGGGAGTGCAGAATGTCCAGGTATACTATTCCGTGGACAATCCCGAGCTTCTGCGCAAAATTCTGACTGACAGGGACTACCGCGAGGAAGTGATAATTGAACTTCCCGAGGACAATGAGTTCAGTATAATAGGAGATCCGGAAATCAAACGGGTTACGGATGTGAGAGGGCGTTAGAATGACCAGGAGCCTTACAATACTTCTGTTTGTGTGTTTCATGATTGCACAGGGATTTTCCCAGGAGCAGCCTGATTTTTCGCAGATGTTGGACAAGGCGCTTGTGCTTAATATCAAAGCGCGTCTTGTTTCAAAATCCAACCAGGCGGCCTGGACATTCTCTGTCCAGAAAGTGACAATTCCAGGCAAGGCCATTGTCGTGCAGATGAACGGCAGAAATCTGAAGCTCAATCTGACCTTGACACCATACCAGGAGGAAAACCAGACGGCTGTTCTTCTTGTAGCCCAGGGCCAGATCTGGATACAGGAAGTCTCCTCCGGAGTGGCTAAATATGTTACTAATCTTCGCACAATACCGGTAAATCTGGGGGAAAAGATCCAGTATTATCCTTTGGGAGTTGGTGATTCCCAGGATTATGCAATAGAGCTGGAGATAGAAATCATCACTTACAAAGCATTTCAGGAACAGAGCAAGGACAGACTGCCCGAAGCAACTCCAGCACCTTCCACCCCTCC
>RPPD01000018.1 GCA_003818675.1 Spirochaetaceae bacterium | reverse complement strand
GTGTTTCAACGCCATTGTCATGAAGTATGATAACATAGTTGCCGTATCCTCCTCCGTCATAGGCTGTCAGCTTTATTGTCCCGGCATCATAAGCCAGTACGCTTGTGCCCTCGCCCACTGCAACGTCTATGCCAGAATGCACCTTTCCGTTCCAGCGTACTATACCAAAGGGTGATGAAATGATGCCAATACCAGGCGGCAGGAAAGCGCCTGCGACCAGGATGTCATCTGGAGTGCGCTGGGTGCCAAAGCGCAAAACCCGGACTCTTGGCGCCTTCAAGATTTCCTCCCTGATGATATTCACCTCAATCACCTTGTCATTTACAACTACGCGGTCCGAGTAAACCCGCTTTTTCCCCATTTCACCCGCAACTTCCTCTATCTGCTGCGTGCGTAAAAGCGTTCCATCCATCTTTACGATAACAGGCGGGGGAATGTTCTCGTCCTTGATGAGGCGATAGGTTGACTGAATGCTTAAGACAGGGTTGGTGACCGTGAGCTTGATCCGGTCACCCGGCTTCAGCTTGTCTGGCTGGATTTCTTCATTTGCCGCCACTACAGTCTGAAAATCAATCCCATGCGCCATGGCGATTGAAAAAAAGTTGTCTCCGGATAGTACAGTATAGGTCCTGACATCCTGCATGCCAGCAAGTGCGTATTCCAGTGCCGACTCGTCCTTGCGGATTGCGTCGAAATACGACAGGGCGGGTTCTATTGTGTATTGCTCCAGGATTGTGAGCTGCAAGTCCTCGATCTTTTCCCCGCCCAACTCCCTGGGGGTGAACTTCTGCTCGAGCTGCTTGACCAGATTTTCCACTTCTTCCCTGGTACGGCAGTAGACCGTCTCTTTGCCTGACACCACCAATGCCCAGACCCTGCACTTGTAGGTCAGATGATCGCGGAGATTGGAATCCAGCCGCTCCTGTGGAGCAAGCTTGTCCAGAGTGGTTTCCAGCGGATTATACGAGATCAGATGTTCGTCAAAGACGATATCTATATTTTTCTCATGCTCAATTTGTCTCTCCAGTACAGACAGGCGAGCCATTATGTCCCCTCGGCTTTTCACAATACCAAGTTCAACATTATTGACAGACACCATGAAGCCTTCAATATAATCAACAACAACCAGGTTGAAGAACAGGATACCGCCCAGAAGGAGTACGAGATAGATGACCGGCAAGATCACTTTTCTGTGTTTTATGATGTTGGAGAATATTTTGGCCACAGCGGGAACCAGAATACAATAAATACTCCTTAAGGTAAAGTCGTAAGCTATGGATACTTACTTCCATGGAAAATCAACAATTTCCTAGTTTTTTTTAAAAAGAAAAGCCTGTAAAATGACGAAAATATCTACAAAGGGCGGATATTAAGGGAAAATTATGAAAGATACTATTATAGTGATTCTCTGGTACTGCGTCATTTTCATTGGCACAGTAATTGTCACCGCATTTCTTTTCAGCATTACCCAGATAGGCCTGAACCTCCCCTCATTTCCAGTCATTAAACCTGGTTATGTATTTGCCATTTTCCCACAGGCCCTTCTCCAGATGCTTTTGCCTTCAGCACTTTTTGCCCTTTTTGTGGCAAGCGTGCGGATGCGCAGGAAACCAGGTATACGCATCATTTCCTATGCGGCCCTGGCCAGCCTTTCAATGATCCTGCTATTGTCCGGACCTGCGACAATCCGTACAATGATCAACCCCAGGATAGTGGAAACCCTGCAGACCGAAGAACTCTCCTATGGCTTGCGGGACCTGGTTTATCCCAATAGCATCATTGCAACACGTGAAGGAAGTTTTTATTTTGAGGAAGTAAAGGGTTCCACACTCTCCTCGGTCATCCATATCAACAATACGGGAAACAGTCCCCGTATCAGCGCATACAGGTCAGTATCGCTTTCTCTTGCGGGGAGAAGACCTGAGTTCTTCTCCCCTGATGGAAAAAGCGCGTTTTCCGTTTCACCAAGGTCCGAGGAGGTTGAACCATTCAAACCTGGTCCAACACTGGAGGGGATTTTCGGAATGCTTACGCCGCTAGGGGCGCAATATCTCACTCTCTCAACCGGAAAATACGAGGAACTTGTAATCCTGTCAGCGCTTCTGGTTGCATTAGTGTTAAGTTCATCGGTTTTTCTGCGCCTTTCCCGCTGGCTTTCGGCAAATATCATGTTTATGTTGACGATACTCTACCTGCTTCTTGTCCTGTACAGTTCCGTTGCCCTCTCGCTTGTGTCACAGGCACGGGAAGTTATGGGGGATAATATTTTGCTCACACTCATCCCGTACGCCTTGCTTGCATTCTTCTCAGGTCTATTCTTCATTTTTGATTTCATTTTATTCCCCATGCGAAGGAGCAGCCTGCCCGATGCGTAATCCCGCGACAACACCGTCATCGATTATTTTTGGCATACTCATCCTGGGGTTTCTTTTTTTCGTTCTCACAGGACTCATTTTCCCGGAAAAATCAGACATGCTCCAACAGATGCGTGCACAGGAGCTGTGGGGCAATGCATTTCTGCGGTTTATGGATGTTTTTCCTGCGCTTCTGTGCTCGGGCGCCATGATTGCCTATTCACTTTTCATCCAAACCTACCGTCATCCCAACCACCAGCGGGTGTTCAAGGCCGTCTTCAAGGACATTATATCTGTACTGGTTCTGGTTCTGCTGTTCTTCATACTCAGGGAAACGCTGGAACCTGGTGTCCGGAAAAACCTCCAGGAAAAAGCGGAATTGAGCAGGTTTTCTACTGCGCTTTTTAATGAATCCCGCAAGAGGGAACGCGAGGGCAATCTTGTAGAGGCTGTAAACTACATGAGACTGGCATTGGATACTAACAGGACCAATCCGGAAAAAATAACCGAACACGCAAGGCTCCTCGCCCTGCTTGATGACAACCAGTACCTGAGGTACAAGGCAATGACTGTTCCCATTGAGACACTCAAGGAATTTGACACCGGGGAGCTCCTGCGCAGAGCCCAGTCCGCGTTTGATCAGGGGAATTACATCTTGGCATATTTCCTGGGCAAACAGGTCCTTGAGAATGATTCAACCAACAGTAGAGCCCTGCGCATCACAGCTGTTGCATTGGAACGCGATTATCGCAGCATTTCAGCACGTACAGAATCACAGGCAGGGGAACTCGCCAGAACGATCCAGGCTGGATACCGCCTGCTTACTGACAAATTTCCGGATTATATCCGTGCCTACTATTTGTTCCTCGATCTATACAACAAGAATCCCAACGAGGAATCTGTGAAAAAATATCTTTCCGAAGCCAGGTCAAAACTTCCATTAGTCTCGTTTTATACGCAGGAAGCCCAGTTTATTCTTTCATTTGATGAGATTAAAAAACGCAATATCGTTTTTTTCAATTTTCAGATACCGGCAGACTCCAAAGAGCCTGTAAGAGAACTGATTTCAATCCGGGAGCTTGTCCGCATTGTGGACGGTGTATTCATGCGTGATATTGAGGTGATTGGTTTTCTGCCGGGAAACCGCATCCAGTATCACTATAATGTCCCTGTCGGAAAAGTCATTGGCGGTTTTATCAATATAAACGGCATCAATCCGGATAATGCAGCAGACAGGATAAAACCCGCCGTATATCAGGGAACACCCTCTCTGGACCCAACAGCCGGGATCAAGCTGTCAATAAATCCCGATGACCTTGAAATGTTTGCAATATCGCAGGAAAGCTACAAGTATGAGAACACGGGAAATCTCTGGAGACTGGCTGGAGTTATGCAGGAGCATGCACAGGTTCAGGATCTCATCACGGTTGAAATACTGATCAGAATGCTCGAACCCCTTTTCATTTTTGCGATTGTGCTGTTTTTCAGCATTCTGGGAATCAGAAACCAGGTGACATATGCCACAGACCGGGGTCGTGTGCTCTATCTGTTCATACCACTTTTTCCCCTGGTGCTTTCAGTCTTCACGGGCTTTTTGATGTATAGCCACAGAATGGCATCCGTGTTTCTCTATTACTCAATGGGTCCGGTCTTTGGAATTGGTGCAGCAGTTCTTCTGAACATCGGACTGATAGGCCTCTCATTAATACTGTACACACGCAAGCATTTTACAAGCTAGTGGTTGGCCAACCATGGAGTTATATCCTTTTCTTTATTCCTGTAGGTATTTTATCTGATGCACCGTGCGTATGCGTACATACGCCGGTGCGCACCCGATTATTTATTCTTGGAGGTACTTAATTTGCGCACCAAGTGATACTAATCGCGGGACGAGTTTTTCATAACCGCGCTCTATCTGGTAGACATTGTGAATAGTGCTTTTTCCCTCAGCGCAGAGCGCTGCGATTACCATGGCCATGCCGGCGCGGACATCCGGAGATGTGAGTTCCGAAGCTTTTAGCCGCGCTGGTCCGGAAATGACCGCGCGGTGCGGATCGCAGAGTACAATCCTCGCGCCCATGCCTATCAATTTGTCCACATAGAACATGCGTGACTCGAACATCTTTTCATGAATGAGCACCGTCCCCTCAACCTGCGTGGAGACAACGAGCAGTATGCTCATGAGGTCAGTGGGGAATCCAGGCCATGGAGCGTCATCTATCTTGGGAATCATGCCACCCATGTCAGGGCAAACTCGCAGACCCTGCGTTCCTGATACATGTATGGTTTGTCCATCTGTTTCCCAATAAATACCGAGTTTGCCGAATGCTATTTTCACCATGCGTAAATGCTCTGGTGATGCATTGCATATTTCCAGTTCACTGCGGGTGACAGCGGCAAGGCCTATAAAGGAACCCACTTCAATATAATCACTGCCGATTGCATACTCTGTACCGCGGAGTTTTTTGACTCCCTCGATGGTTATGATGTTGGAACCTATGCCCGAAATCCTGGCTCCCATGGAGACGAGCATATTGCACAGGTCCTGGACATGCGGCTCTGAAGCCGCGTTTCGCAATATGGTTGTTCCCCGGGCGAGCACCGCGGCCATCACCGTGTTTTCCGTGGCTGTAACCGAAGCTTCGTCAAGGAAGATGTCCTCTCCAGTGAGCTTTTTCGCCTCAAGCGAGAATATTCCGTCTATTTGTATATTCACGCCAAGTGCTTTAAATGCGTCAAAATGGGTATCCATGCGCCTGCGGCCGATTACATCACCACCAGGCGGCGGGAGTATGACCTTGCCTGTCCTGGCCAGAAGCGGTCCTGCAAAGAGAATGGAGGCACGGACCTTGCGGGATTCAGCTGTTGGTATTTCATTGGTTGTAATGCTGGAAGTCTGGATGCGGTACTGATTTTCAGACAGCTTGGTCACACTGGATCCCAAAAGCTTCAATATTGAAATCATGACATGCGTGTCTTCAATTTCAGGAATGTTTTTGAGAACAACCGCTTCATCTGTCAGAAGCGTTGCGGCAAGACACGGGAGTGCCGCGTTCTTGTTGCCGCTCGCGGTTACAGTTCCCTTCAGAGGATGATTGCCTTCAATAGAATATTTCTGCATATTCCCAAAACTCTACTGAAAAAATGCGCGGTCTGTCAATCAGAAAAACCGTGGTTAGACAATAATTCCTTTTTTCAGCCAACCGTCGGTCATATTGTTGACACCTTGTATACATGAATAGTAAGTTGAATCAGAATCATCAAGAGTACAATCCTTGTAAGGAGAACCCTGTTTGCCACCGCTTGAGTATTTCCTTCTGATCCCGCTCGGCTTTACCGTGGGTATGTATGGGACTCTCATCGGTGCAGGCGGCGGCTTTGTTCTCGTTCCAGTGCTGCTGTTCCTGTATCCGGATGAAAATCCCGGTATTATCACATGCATCTCGCTCGCAGTTGTGTTTGTCAACGCGCTTTCTGGATCAGCAGCCTATGCACGCATGAAGCGCATAGATTACAAGTCAGGCCTGATAATGGCCGCGGCAACTATCCCCGGCGCCATTGGGGGCACCCTTCTTGTCGACATCATCCCACGGAATGTTTTCAACATCATGCTCGGCGTAATGCTCACCCTCGGCTCCCTGCTCATCCTGTTCACGGCAAAAAACAAGATTGAAAACGCGGAAAAGGTGCGGTCGGGAGAGATCCCGCGGAGAATAGTCGAGAAGGACGGAACCGAGCACAATTATTCATTCAACCTGCCGGGATGCGCTGGAACGAGCACAATAGTCGGGTTTCTATCAAGCCTCCTGGGCATAGGCGGCGGGATTATCCACGTGCCCCTTCTCTCTCGCGTGTTCAGGTTTCCAGTGCACATTGCCACCGCAACCTCGCACTTTGTCCTTGCCATCATGGCCCTGACCGCCACCATTGTAAACATCATCAGCGGTGAGTTCTCAAGCGGCTGGCGGCGAACTGCGTTTTTGGCCGTTGGCGTTCTTTTGGGCGCACAGCTTGGCGCCATGCTCTCCGGTAAAATCAAAGGCCCCTGGATAATCAGGGCACTTGCTCTTGCGCTCTTTGCCGTTGGGATAAGACTGTTTTTCACGCTATGACAGCCTTACATCTCCTATGAAAAAACCGCGCAACGCTGTATATTTGATCCATGGAAAAAGCCGCGGAAATCCAGGCCAAGATAAGGGAAATCGAGGATGCGCCAGGCGTCTATATAATGAAAGACGATGGCGGAAAAATCATCTATATCGGCAAGGCCAGGAGCCTGCGCAAGCGTGTCTCATCATACTGGACCGGTGAAAAGGACATCAAGACCCGCCAGCTCTTGAGTCATGTCGCGGATATTGAAGTGATCATCACACGCAATGAGCACGAAGCGCTCATCACCGAGAACAACCTCATCAAGCAGAACCAGCCAAAGTACAACATCAACCTCAAGGACGGAAAAACCTACCCGCTAATACGCATCACTAACGAGCCCTTCCCCCGGATCTTCCGCACCCGAAAGCTGGTGCTGGACGGCTCGCGCTACTTTGGCCCGTTCCCAAGCGTGCAGGAGCTGGACATCACAATCGAACTGATAGAAAAGCTCTATCCACTGCGAAAGTGCCGTGGGCAGCTTAAAAAGCGCAACAATCCGTGCATGTACTTTCACATAGGCCGCTGCGCCGGGCCATGCGCAGGAAAAATAACGGAAGAGGAATATGCCAGGCGTGTGGACGAGGTAATCCGGCTGCTTGAAGGCGATACCACACAATTGCAGGCAGACATCAGGGCAAAAATGGAGGATGCATCAGCCAGGCTTGATTTTGAAAAGGCCGCTTTCTTCCGCGACCAGCTTCAAGCACTCGCCTTGTTCGGTGAGACGCCGAGCGTGCTCGCCAATACAAATCCACGCGAGGACTACATCGGCCTCGCTGTCAAGGACGACTTCGTCTGCTTTGTAGTAGTGCGCACACAGGAGGGACGCATACTGACAAAGCAGGTCTTCCGTTCGCCTGTGTTTGAAAAGGAGCCACAGGAAATTCTTGCTGAGTTTTTATTCCAGTATTATCTGCGCGCGGCCAGACTTCCTGAAAAAGCATACGTGCCGCTGGACCTGGGCGCAGATTTCAGGACCGCTCTTGGCGAAAGGCTTGAACAACAGATCAATATTTTAGTGCCTGAAAGCGGCAAGGAATATGAAACACTGCGCATGGCTGTGGTCAACGCTGACCAGGAGATGCGCATCTCTCACGTGGACGGCCTGGTCCAGTTGCGCGAGACCCTGGGGCTTCCTTCTCTTCCTGTACGCATTGAAGGATTTGATATCGCACATCTGGCAGGCACTCACACTGTCGCATCCATGGTGAGTTTTTTCCAGGGAAGACCTGACCCCCAGTCATATCGCAGGTTCAAGATAAAAACACTTGCCGGCGACGAACGTGTCGCGAAGGTCGATGACTTTGAGTCCATGCGCGAGGTGATTGCCCGCAGGTATTCCCGCCTTGTGGCAGAAGGCGAGTCCCTGCCCGACCTGATACTGATTGACGGCGGTAAAGGCCAGCTCGAAGCGGCGCTTGGGATCCTGCGCACGCTTGATTTGGGTGATGTGCCGATCGCCGGTCTGGCCAAGCTGCACGAGGAGCTCTTTGTCCCGGGCAAAACAGATCCGATTCTTCTCCCGCTCACTTCCCCGGCATTGCGCGTGCTGGTGGCAGTCAGAAACGAGTCGCACCGATTTGCCACAACATTCCACAAACTGCTCCGCGACAAGGAGCTGGCCGGATCTTTCCTTGAAAAAGCAAAGGGCGTAGGCAAAAAAAAGGCCGCGATGCTTCTTACACAATTTGGTTCCCTGGAAAAAATCATGGAAGCTGAAGCGGGCGATATTGCGAAGGCAGGCAGGATTTCTGTTGAACATGCAGCAGCTCTCAAGCTGTTTCTGGAAGATGAGATAGGCGAGGAGGAAAATCCATAATGATCGACAAGAAAATTCTCCTGAAAAACAGGTATCGGACTATCCGTTCACCTGGCCACGGCGGCCAGGCAGAGACCTTCCTGGCAGAAGACACGGAAACAGGAAAAATTGTTGTCTGCAAGGAAACGTCAAGGTGCCAAAACTGGAAACTGCGCCCGCCACCCGTTTCAGAATTGATGTGGCAGACGGAACGACCACTTTGTTTCTGCCCGCAACAGAGGTTGCAAGCCAGATCCTGTTCTAATTCGGCGTCATTATGCTTATCTGGGCCGCTTTCGGGGCATGCATCAATATTTCCACTATGTTCCAGACAAAAAAGGAATTCGGCCTGAAGCTTGTCTTCACGGACGTGCTCTGGGTCTTTCTCTCGGGCATATTTCCGGTTATCTATAGAATATTTTTTAGAACTAAACGTGAACTCACACTCGCACGCGGGTCCATAATTCTGAAAACCATCCACCTGGCTTTCATCACGCAAACCAAAGAAATTGCGGTCGCCGATTACAAGGGTTTTGAGTCAAGTGCTAACTGGAGGATAAACAAGCGTCAGGCCTATCGCTTTAAAATCATCGGCACAAAAAACAAATTGTCCCTCGGCCCCAATTATTTCAGTCCGGAGGTCGAACTTCTGCAGACAACAATTGAAAAACACATCGGGGAAAACCTTATTCGGTGATTAATCCTCCCAAAATTCCGTGCCAGACCTGTCTATGTATCCATACTTGCCGCCAAGCGTGATAAAAGCGAGTCCATTATCAAACGAAAATGCCCAATCGTACTTGGGCAAAATGACTTCCATTCCAGCAGTGTCGACAAATCCGAATTTACCTTCGTAACAGACGCGCGCTCGCCCTTCCTTGAAATCCCATGCATTTTCATATTTTACAGGGATGACAATTTTGCCTGTTCTGTCAATAAAACCATCTTTGCCTGCCTGCCTTACCACCGCCAATCCCCCACTGAATGATCCAGCCCAGTTATATTTAAGTGGAATTATTTCCTTGCCTGTATTGTCAATGAATCCCCATTTGCCAGTAATGCAAATAACCGCCAGGCCCTCGCTAAATGGCGCTGCCATTTCATATTTGCAGGGTATTGTTACATGTCCTGTCCTGTCAATAAAACCCCATTCAGCGGCAAGGCATACTGCCGCCATTCCCCCGGTAAAAGATGCTGCCCCGTCATATTTCAGCGGTATTGCTTCACGCCCGGACATGTCAACGAAACCGCATTTGCCGTTAAGCTGAACTGACGCCAGACCTTCACTGAAGTATTCTACGCGGTCATATTTTATTGCAGTCACCTCCCTGCCCGTCTTGTCAATAATGCCCCATTTCCCTGCTGCCCCAACCTTTGCAAAACCGTCAAAAAATTGTTCCGACATGTCATATTTGAGGGGGATCACTTCAACACCGTTCTGGTCCATGTATCCGCGCTTGCCAGCCAGACCGACAATTGCGCGGCCATCTACTAAAAAATCAGCCATTTCATATTTACATGGCACTACTTCCCGGCCGTTTTTATCAAGAAAACCCCACTTGTCGGAACGCGAGACAACCGCGAGTCCTTCCTGAAAATACCACACCCTGTCGTATTGAACTGGTATTTTTTCAAAGCCGTTCTTGTCCACAAGTCCGTATTTGTTGCCCAGCATGACCATTGCCAATCCCTCTTTGAAAAAAGGCCACGCGTAATCATATTTTGTAGTAATCACTATTTTCTTGGCTGGAGTGCAATATCCCCACAGATTGCCCTTGCGGAACGGCACAAGAAAATCATCAGGCATGGGCTGTGACCCTGCTGCCATGAAAATGGAAAACAGCACAAAAAGCACAGTGGCAAATCGGAATTGCCTTTTCATAAATGACTCCATATTCTATCTGTACAGTGGCATGTAATATCCTGTTGTTTCAAGAACCATCTCCGTACCTTCAGCAACCCTGAACTCAAGTTCAATCGATTCACCCCTTTTCAGAATATAGTAATTCCCGTCAATCATCGAGAGCGACTCTGGACAATTTTGCGGGGTATACAGTCTGCCCATTGACCTGATGGCAATATTGTCTAAATATGTTGTCTCATAACGTAATTCTTCAATCTTTATTTTCACTACCCCGTTCTGCAGCGCTACAGGGGCAAGCACCTTTTTCTCGGTACGTTCCAGCTCCTTCCTGTTTATGTTTTCCAGGACTTCACCAAGTCTAACAAAGCTGCCAGTAACCGCGGCAGAGAGAAATGGACATGCCCTTCCGCCCGATTTGACAACAGAGAATGCCGCAGACAGATTTCGTATGGATTTTGTCTTCACATCAAAACCATAAATAGTGCCCTCAAAAGTTTCAGCATCAACTATATAGAAAAGGCATTGTGTCCCATTTGCGATTGTCCCCATGAGACTGCAGTAATAGCCATACAGAGCAATTATCTCAGTTTCTTCCCCTGTCCGTGTATCGTAAAGTCTGAATTCCTGTTTTTTCTCATTTTGCTCGGCACTTGTAACATACAGCACACTTGCCCCGTTCTCAAGCCAGAGGCACTGGCCTTTCATGAATGGAAGAAAATTGGAGACTGTCACCTTTATCTGCTGAAGGTCAAGAACATAACATTTGCCGGCATCGCTTGAATAGAGCGCTATTTTTGTCGCGCTCAGATTGTTGGATGAAAAACTTCCATTTCCTGCAAATTCTGCAAGCAGTGAATTTGTCCGGGAGGCAAGGTCTCCCCTGTAGACTCTAAACTGGGAAGAAGTCCAGTATACGATTTCATTCTCATTGGCAAAACAGCCATCGATATTCCATGTTGAATCAGCTTCCATGACCTGAAAGGATTCGCGGAAACCGGTTCCATCGACATTCACAGTGCATAATAGATATTTTTCATTGCTTTTACAGACATAGAGTATCTTCTTCTGGGATGGCGACAAAGCAAGTACGCGACATTCCTCCTGATCAATCCGGGAAACCCGGATCTCCCTGCCCGGCTGAAAGCATTGGACTGGGTGCCTTTTCATTGAATGCGCTATTCAACTTTTCAGGAATCCGTTGTATCAAACCATCCGCGGTATAATAAAAACCCCCGGCGACTCTCTCTGCACCGTATTTATAGACACCATCAAATACAATGCAGTCCTGTGCGGCATTATGCTCTGCAAAAGACAGTATTCCAGCAATAAAAATCAAACCAGACACAAGAAATGTTTTCATGGACTTTCCTCCAGTAAACATAATTTTCGTTTATATTATTTCTGCTGTCAAATCCAGGCAGAACACCCCTGTTTTGCCGGGCATGGAATTGTTATGCTTCCCGCACAGCGCGTGAGATAACAACAACATAAAGAGAAGAACAGACCGGAATAATCCTGTCCATTTTACTGCAAATCTCGACCAGCCGCGTGTAAATGGATGACTCTCTCAATTTGCCGGATCTAAAAAAAATTTCCGGAAAAGTGATAAAAAGCAAATGCAGTAAAAATGAAAACACACCGCCCAGCCTGTAAACCTGATTTTTTTTGTTGCAAAACAATTTTATCATGCGCCGGGGAGTGTACTGCCTGTAGCCATGCCACAGATAAAGTAACAATGACCAGAAGGTCGGCACGATATGAATCTGGAAGCCTTCATCTGCACACATTGCATGGCACTTCTTCAAGGCGAATTCATCATCTTGAATGTGCTCCAATACTGTATTGGTAATGACAAGGTCATATTTCAAATGTGTATTATAGTTTTCAATTCCAGTTTCATAAAAAGTGCTTTTAAATTTACTGTTTTCATAGTGTAAAAAATCCTTGCGCTGCCTGATATCGATTCCAGTGTATAAACCATGATAACCAGATTCAGCCAGAATACTCCTTAAATATCCAGAACCGCACCCAACATCAAGAACGCTCAGTTCACCTGCTGGAACAATCCCTGGCAATTCCTTGTAAAAAAACTGATTTATTTTTTTTCTGCCCGGGGAGTCTGCACCTGCATCCAGAATGCCAGAATGCCAGTATCGTGGTTTGAATCTTGGTGAATGACCTGCAATTCCGCGGAGCAGGTTATATCCCAGGTAAAGAAGTTTTTCAGCAAAACTTGTGGGTCTGTCGCCAGAAATCTCTCTCATGGTGAACTGATAATACCATATTCTAGCTCTTGCGCACACTGACCGCACAAGTTATCGATATTTCTTTTACAATGTAAAATAAGGCCGATCAAAAGGACCGGCCTTCCAGATTTTCCGGATAAAAATCAGTATGCAAGTCCATTATCAAGATGTATGTTTTTACCAGCGCC
>RPPD01000017.1 GCA_003818675.1 Spirochaetaceae bacterium | reverse complement strand
ATAATGTTATATGTTTTGGCCTTCATGCTATCTTATTCAAGTTTCTCCATTATAAAATAATAGACGAAGACAACTATTACAGAATATTGTTAAAACTAACCTCACTTAACTATAAGTATATATCTATAGATGCTAAATTACTAATTTATTCTTTAAAAATGAATGGATATTTGGCTAACGAGCAGACAAGTACTATATTAAATCTTTTTCAGGATATATATTGGGAACTGAATAGCGTCGTCAAAGTTTTAATTAAAACACTTTTTTTATTATGGGATGCGTGGATTGATGTTAATTTGAAAAAGAAATGGACTATGATTCTTATCAGTAGTATAAAGATGAGAATTAATACTAAGCAATTTTGTCAAATAATGATTAAAAATATAGAAAGTGCGACAAAACAATGGGGTTATAAAAAACGAAATAGTATTATTGAAATGCTTGAAGCAACAATAAAAGACGGAGATTAAAACCAGAAACTTGTCCATGGCGCATCCAGGGAGAACTAGAGGAGAATTTTCTGCACCTGAGGCCACGCTGGTACCTTATAAGATACCACAAGATTACTGTTGACTTAGAAGAAAAACTATTGGAATGGGAAAACTTTTACAATTATCATCGTCCCCATGGAGTTTTCGGCACAAGATCCCTTTTGAAGTTTTACGAAAATAGATTAAAATTGAGCACAGAATCTTTCAGTAATGGTTGTTAGTAACACAAAAATGATCATTCTTTACATAGAACTCCATGCATGAAACTTGATATTACTCAAAAAACGGTTGACAACAGTTGACAGATTGTATTATAGTATAAAATATGCAAAGTAAAAAGCTGAATGCCGGGGCAATTGAAAGCGCAATGACAAGCCTTGGATTAAATCAATCCCAAATAGCAAAAGATCTTGAGGTTTCCCGTGAAGCGGTATCGCAATGGTTTATGGGTAAAAAATATCCCCAGCCCAGGTTATTACTTGCATTATCAAAAATCCTAAAGCTTCCGTTTGATGAGCTCGTCATCAAATCTGTCACAAATCAGCCGGTTATCGCCTACAGAACCAACAAGCACAAGAGTGTCAGTCAAAAGGCAGAACAGGAGGGCATGTATATGGGGCAATCGCTCCGTGTACTTCTTCCCTATCTGAAAAGTGATACTGTTTTTATGTCTTCAATTATTAAAAAACCTGGTACTGATTATGGTTTTATACAGCAGGTAGTCTCGGAATTACGGTCACGGAACAATGAGGACAATGAAGAATTGGGATTTGATTTTATTATGTTTCTTTACTGTGAGTTCAGGATTATTCTGGTTCCGGTAATGTGGGGTGCAAACGGGCATAATGGTCTTTATATACATTTACCTGATAAAAACCTCACTTTTGTTTATGCGAACCTTGAAAAAGTAATAACAGATTTCAAATTCTGGCTGCTTCACGAGCTTGCGCATGCAATGACCCCTTCATTATCTGGCGACGAACGAGAAAAGTTTGCCGACAACTTTGCCGGAGCAATGCTTTTTCCGGAACAGCTTGCAGGAAAATATTACCATAATCTGACAAGAACACGTAATACCGGGTTGTTGATTCAACAGGTAAAGAGCATAGCGAGTTCGCTTATTATTTCTCCGTATACAGTATTCAAAGAATTGAATAAATATGCTGTAAACAACAAGCAATCGGAAATTGGTATTGATATAGGCGGAGCAGTAACAAATTTTAACAAGCAGATAAAAAATGTGAGTGAAATAATATTTGAAGAGTCCATACCGGATGCAGGCAGATATATTAAAAAAAGTGTTGAAACCTTTAAGACTCCTTTTTTTCGCGCATTAGCTCAATATCTGCATAATGAAGGGAAAGGGTCGGGAATAGTGCAGACATTACTGAATATTCCTGCCGCAGATGCCAAAGGAGTTTATAAGGCGCTTTTGAATGAAAAAGATTTTGCTTGATTCCAATTCATATTTCCGTCTGGCAGACAATCTGTATCCCTTACTTTCCAGAGTATTTGGAAAAGCAAATAAATACAAGTTAACTATTCTTGGTGGAACAGTACATGAGTATTATTACCAAACACGTCTTCAAAGTAAATTTGATTGGGTTGAACATGATAGACATAAAGAGGATAGAAATAAGAATAAACTTAGAATTAATAGTCCGGATATTAAAAATCATGTTGATGATACAAAACAAATTATGATGGAGACAAATCTTGATCTTGAGCTGGGGTGCTCCTGGTTTGATATTGAATGTCTTGCCACAGCTTATGAACTTGATATCCAACTTGTTACAGATGATGCTGATTTATTAATTCTTGCTGAAGAATTTCAAGTGCATTGTTTTTCCACGCTGGAGTTGCTGAAAAAAATGCTTGATGAAGAAGATATTGGAATGAAGAATATTCAGGCTACTGTGTTAATGTGGGACTATCTTGATGATTTTCCAAAAAACTTTGAAAATGATTTCAGGACTCTTTTTAATGAAGAACCCAGAAGGCATTAATTGACTGTTTCGTATATCTACTTGTTTTTTTTATTGCCATTAGCCCAGAGTACAATCGTCAAAGAGTATGGGAGCGGAGTAACTCGCCATTTCAGGGAGAACCATTCTCCCTTCTCCCCACCAGCCTCCGCCACTCCACCCTTGTGCCCTGGAAGTTGATGAGATAACCTACAGGAATCCCTGACAACTTCAAATAGTTGATGAGCTGGGCATCCATGACAGAATTGAGGGCGGCGACTGACTTAAGTTCCAATATAACTTTATTGTCTACAACTAAATCCGCGATATAACCTCCGATTATATCCCCTTTGTAGTTGAGAGGGTACACCTTCTGCCTTTCAAAGGGTATATTTGCGTGCTTGAGTTCCCATACCATGCCTTCCTCATAGGCACTTTCAAGTAATCCTGGGCCGAGGATGTTGTGCACGGTGTACGACAATCCGATGAGTTGGTCTGATAATTCCCTGTGAATGATTGTGTTCATATGATACCTCCTGATGTTTTATGAAGGGTCTTTCCTTTGAGACCCTGCCCTCACTAACGAAGGGGCAGGTCGAGAAGGGAAGACCCTTACATAGTGGATTTGGAGGTATTATATGAATACTAACAAGGAATCAGCCCTTATTCTCCATCGGTGGATATCGGTGTACGCGCACGCGGTTTTCGTGTGCGCGGGAAGACATGTAAACCCCTTTCCTCTTTTTAGGTGTGGGGATACATGTTCCACCCCACTTCTATGATTCAAAAATAAATTTGCAACCGGAGCTTAAATATCCTTGCCGTTTCCGCGGATCACATCCTTAAACCAGAAAGCTGAATCTTTCAAGAGTCTCTTCTGGGTTTCAAAATCCACATAAACAAGTCCAAATCTCTGTTTGAATCCCTCATTCCACTCGAAATTGTCCATCAGCGACCAGTGGAAATATCCCAGCACTGGAATGCCATCATCAATGGCATTTTTTAAACCTGCGAGGTGACGTGCCACATAGTCAATCCGCTGGGGATCATGAACCTTTCCATCCCTGTGAATCCAGTCCATATTGCCAATCCCGTTTTCCGTTAGCACTATGGGTTTTTGGTATCTCTCATATAAAAATCTGGCTGTCCAGCGCAGGACATCAAACGTAACCGACCAGCCGTAGGTGTTGTGGCCGGTGTTAGGCGAGAAGGGGACTTTTTCCGGCTTCCCGTCAATGCCTGCGCGATAGTATTCACCGTAATATGTATTTGCGCCGTAAAAATCTATCGGCTCGGAGATGATACGCATCTCCTCGGGAGTATGTTTCGGCACAGCCTTGCCAAAAAGCTTTACGCCATCATCAGGATATTTTCCAAGCATGACCGGATCGCCATACCAGGTATTGTTCATCAAGCTTGCAGTTGAAATTGAAAACATGTCTTTGCGGGCAGCTTCCACATCAGCGGGGTTTTCTGAAAACGGAATACGCGTCATTCCCACAGGCGCCCAGCCAATGAAGGGTTTTTTCTTTGCACGGCCGCGGATTACCTGCACCGCTTTTCCGTGGGCTAAAAGCGCATGATGCGATGCCAGAAGCAGCTCAGGAAGATCAAGCTTGAGTCCTGGAGCATGACGACCCTCCTGCATTCCAAGACCTATAAAGCATTGTGGCTCGTTAAGCGTCATCCAGTTTGTCACGCGGTCTGAGAGTTTGTCCACGACAAAGGCCGCATAGTCGGAAAACCAGCCGGAAATTTCAGGATTTTGCCACCCGCCCTGCTTGTACAATGCCGCGGGCAGATCCCAGTGATAGAGGGTGACCCATGGATTGATCCCGGCTGCCAATAGTTCATCAACCAGCTTGTCATAGAAATTAATGCCTGCCTGATTGGGTTTTCCAGTTCCGTCAGGAAAAATACGCGGCCATGAAATGGAGAACCTGTAGGCATTTAGCCCCAGCTCCTTCATGATTTTTACATCTTCCCTGAACAGGTGATAGTGATCGCAGGCGACATCACCTCTCTGGTTTTCAAAAATGGCGACGGGTGTCTTGCAGAACAAATCCCATATCGACAGGCCTTTCCCGTCCTCGTCCATGGCTCCCTCTATCTGATAGGAAGCTGTTGCAGCTCCCCAAACAAAGTTTTTGGGAAAAGATGACTGACCCATGAGATTCCCCCTTGCACATCATGGTAGCATCCGCCGGACGGGAGTTCAAGGGTGAGGTCATATTGTCTGCCTTCTCCTTTGGTGTTACAATTCCATCATTATGCCAACTCGCGAAGAAATTTCAGAGATCCTCGCCTCATTCATGAATAATGCCTCACCAGCTGAAGTGAAGGAGTTACAGGCTCTACTCAAGAAGCGCAGGGGACCAGGCGGGGTGGGAAAGCTCAATCTTACGGGAATGGCCAAACAGGTCGCCGCATCCATCAAGGAGCAGATGGGGCTTTCTGAAAAGTTTGTAAAGGAAACCGCAACGTCAACAGTCACAAGGCTCATCAAGGCGTACGCGCCCGACATTTCGGACAAGGATCTGGAAGCCCTGCTTGGCGAGATGATCCCTTCATTAAAAAGAAAAAAGGCCCCTAAAATACCACCAGACATGCTTAAGACCATGATAGCCCAGTTTATAGACTACAGTCTTGGCAGAATGTCTGACGCGGACAAGGCGGAAATGCCCGCACAGTGGTCTGCAAAATACTGGAATGCATTTCCTCCGATTATCCGGAATCTTATCACCAAGCTGCTCCATAATGAAATTGACGAGGAATTATTCTGGCTTGCTGTCACAGAAGCCATCAGGAGAATGGAAAATCCGAAAACCTGAAGTTACTCCTGGGGCTTATCCAGCGGAGTGAGAAACCAGAGGATGACGCTTGTGCCCTCTCCCACCCTGCTCTTTATTTCCACTCCTCCATCATGCTGCTCCATTATTTTTTTAACAATTGCCAGTCCAAGGCCCAGTCCGAAATTCTTGGTGGAAAACAAAGGTTTGAAAAGATTTCCCGCAGCCAGCTCGGGAATTCCACATCCGCTGTCTTTTATTATGATTTCCGCTCTTGAGGATGTGGACCTTGTATTCACGCTGATTTGTCCTGTTTCAGAAGAAGATTCTTTTGAACCTGATTCGCCGGGTGGGGATTTTTCCCGAATGGCCTCAATGGCATTGTTTACAACATTTATTACGACTCGCCTCAGGCTTTCTTTGTCCATTACAATTGCCGCCCTGCAATTCAATTCTCTGACGCAATTTATTTCTCTGGGGATCACCAGTTCATCCATAACTGTCCCGAGCCATGGATCAAGCATCTGGAGACCGCGATCTGGCGCACGGTCACGGGTATAATCCAAAAGCTCAGTGATAATGTGATCGCATCGCAGGACATTCCGCTCGGCCATCTCAAGCGATTTTCTGACCCTGCCAATTTCATTGAGGTCAAGGGCGCGGCCTATGGCAAATACGGAAGTTCTGACCGTGCTCAAAGGATTTCGAATTTCATGCGCGACTGTAGCTGTGAGCTGTCCAAGCACGGCCAGTCTCTCCTGGCGCATCAGTTCTGCCTGCGCGTTTTTCATTTCCGTTATATCATGTGAAATTCCGAATGTGCCTATGATCCTGTCTTTCTCGTCCCGAAGAGGCATCTTTGTCGTGATCTCCCAATTCCCAGTACCATATGGTTCCTCGAAATTCAGAAGGGGTTTCCCGGTACGCATGATCTCCTGTTCGTGTTCGAACTTTTTTCTGGCCTGCAGAGCCGGGAAAAAATCGAAATCAGTCTTTCCGATCAGTTCTTTGGGGTCTCTGAATCCAAACCGCCTGGCCAGGGCCGGATTGACCCCTGTAAACCTGCTTTCCAGGTCCTTGAAATAAATGCAGTCCGGTATATTCTGCATGAATGTGTCCAGAATGTACTGCTGCCTGCGCAGTTGTGCCGACCTTTCCTCGACCTTTTGAACCAGGAAGTATCCCTGCAAAACATTAGACAGCTGCACCCGCAATGTCTCATACACTTCGCCTTCCCGTGGTCCCGCTTCGCAGAGTATGAAGCCAAGCTGAATGTCCTGGAAATGAAGTGGCAGAGCTACATAACTGTATCGCCTGTCCGGCCACATACCTTCGGGAACCAGCTGTGTGGAATCAAACAGGATTCCTCCGGTCCCGGCCTCAACCCTCCCCTTTTCGTTATAAGCCAGCATCAGGCGGGCCTTGTCCTCGGGTTTTCCCGGATCTTCATAAAGCGATAAAAATACACTGGGAATGTCCAGACGGGGAAGCCCTTTCTCAAAAACTCCCATTAAACTGCGGATGTCAAAAGTTGTAAGAAGCGCCTGTCCCACTTCCCGCAGAACAACCGCGCGGTGTTTTGCCTGAAACAGCAGGGAAGCCTGCACAAGTTCCATGGCCTCTGCCACAATCACACGAGACTGTTGCCAGATATTCTCAGCGCGGTCTTTATTATGAGCGTCCAGTATCGGTAAAAACCATCTGCGCAGCACAGAGATCATGTTCTGGATTGAAACAAAACTGCTGCTCTCCGAGATGCTGGTGATGTTTTCATACTCCTGAAGCAGGCGATTCAGTTCATCAATAAATACACCTTCTGATTTTTTCTCCAGATCCCTGACAAAGCTGTCAAAAAGGCATTCTGCTGCCGTTACACCAACATTTTTTGCGACACTAACCTTCATCATTTCCCTGATTATCTGTTCCCTGAACTTGAAAATATTTTCGATGGATGGTTTATCTTCGCCATATAGTCCGGATTTTTCCGCATCTGTCTTTAGCGTGACCTGCTCCAGGGAAAAAGAGGAACATCCGCATGATCTGCGAATGATGACCTGTGAAGGCAAAATTATCTCCTTCGGCACTGATTTGCCGTCAATGAAATCAATCAGTGATTCCACAGCCCTGTAACCTGTTTCATAGAAGGAAGGACGGACAGTGGTCAGGGGCACTTTCCCGAATCTGCTTTCCGCCGCGTCATTAAAACCGACAACCGCAATGTCACCAGGGATGTTTATATTCCTCCGGGAGAGTTCCTCTATCACCGCGAGAGCAAAGATGTCGCTTGCGGCAACCACTGAATCTATATCAATGCCAGGAACCAGCTTCCTTTCATCCAGAAAAAGCCGGATAGCTGCTATACCTGTGGCAGGAATGAAATCACCATAAGGCGTGACCAGGTATGGATCTATGTTGATGCCATATTTTGCAAGCGCGTCAGCATACCCGCGATATCTTTCCTCCGAGTAGTGATGGTTTATGGTCCCACGGATGAAAGCAATCTTGCGCCTTCCGTGTTTTTCAATCAGATGGGAAACACAGTTAAATATTCCATGGTAATTTTCAACAACTACCATCGAAGCACCATCGACTGTTTGACCTATACTCACGAGCGGAAGCGGATGATACCGTCTATGAAAACGGATTATTTCCTTATCAGTGATATCAGCACCAACAGCTGAAGCCCAGGTCACCAAACCGTCCAGAAGACCCGCACTTGCAAGATTATATATTGTATTCGCCGGTGATGTCCTTCCATAAGGATCGCGGAGCCTGTTGCCCGCAAAACATATGAGATTGACCCCTCGGGCCTTCGCGGCATCGGCTACGCCGTTCCAGAGCGACTGGCCAACATTATCACCGATCCTGAGAGCAAGATAACCAATTGTAGGTCGTTTGCGGCTATTGTTTTTCAAAACAGGACTCATCCTTTTTGGGAAAGCAGAGCCTGGATTTTTTTCATGATCTCCTTACCGGTAAACGGCTTGATAATCAAGCCCATTCCCGGCCTGTTTCGGAAATCCGGGCGTTTCAGGATGTCATCAACATATCCTGACATGAAAAGAACCTTTATACCCGGAAACTGCCTGATCAATTTCCGCACCAGTTCTTCCCCTCCCATCTCAGGCATCATGATGTCAGAGATCACAAGGCTAATACCGGGATTGCCCTTTGAACAATGCTCAAGAGCCTGCTTCCCATTGGCAGCCGTGAGGACACGGCATCCCTGCTCCTCCAGAAGTCTTACAAGCAGCTTGTTCAATCCTTCATTGTCTTCTGCGACCAGAATTGTCCCATTGATGCCGCTAAATTCTTGACCCCCTTCAGGCAGTTTCTGGGGAGTTTCGGCCAGGATCGATTTCGGGAAATACAGGCATAATCCCGTACCTGTGTTTTTTTTGCTGTCGCATGTTATAAAACCGCCTCTTTGCCTGACAATTCCAAAAACAGTGGAAAGACCCAATCCCGTGCCTTTCCCTATATCCTTTGTTGTGAAAAATGGCTCAAAAGCATGGAGACGTGTTTCCTCATCCATGCCAATGCCATTGTCACGGACTTCACATTTGACAAAATCGCTTGTCATAATTTCTGGATGCAGCACCCGCTCCTGCTCTGTCAGGGTCACGTTTTCCGTGGAGATTACAACCCTCCCGCCTTCTGGCATGGCATCACGGCTGTTTGCAAGAAGATTCATCAGGATCTGGGAAATCTGGACCGGATCAGCGTCAATTCGGAACAGGTCTTTGGCCAATTCAGTGGCAAGTACAATGTCATCTCCCAGAATACGACCCATCATGCTTTTCAGTTCCAGGATAATGTCATTAATATTAACGGTCTTTGGATTGACTCCTTCCTTCCTGCTGAATGTGAGCAATTGCCGCGTCAGACCAGCCGCATGTGTAGCTGCCTTGATAACTTCGCCCAGGTCTGCGTACTCCTGGCTGTTTTCATTCATGCTTTTCATCAGAATCATGCTGTAATTCAGAATCACTGTAAGCATGTTGTTGAAATCATGGGCAATTCCACCGGCGAATCTCCCTATCGCCTCCATTTTCTGGGCCTGGAAATACATGCTCTCCAGCAGCTTGTGATCGGTGATATCCATGATGTACCCGTTGATTTCCTGAAGCAGACCATGCGCATTAAATTTCGCCATTACATTCGCAATGGCATTAACATCGCTGCCCTTTCTGTTAACAAGGTTCACTTCATGGCGGATGAGTTTCTTCTCCTGCATGAGCTTGTCATTAAACTCACGCCAAAGGCCTTCATTCCTGAACAGATCCCTGAGACTTGATCCCACAGCGTCTTTCACTGATTCAAATTGGAAAATTCTCGCAAACGGGGGATTGCACAGGATTATCACGCCGTTTGCGTCTGCGAGAAAATCCCCGGTGATGTCCTCCTCAAAAATTTTCCTGTAGAACTCCTCGCTCTTTGCCAGCGCCTCCCCGGCCTCCTGCCTCCTTTTTTCTTCAGCAAGCTTTTCAAAACACTTGTTCAGGGCCGCGAGCAGATCAGGAACGGAAATCGGTTTTCTCAGATAGTCATATACGCGCTGCTTGATGGCCTTGACCGCGGTTTCAAGTCCGGCATGGGCCGTGATTATAACGCTTATTACCCCAGGGATTATGGCTTCCAGTTCCGGTATCAGGTCCATTCCGTCATACGTCCCCAGATGTATGTCCACAAGGCATACAGACGGCTTGTATCTGGCGGCCTTTTCCTTAGCCTCCCCTGCAGTGTTCGCAATGATGACCGTGTAATTCTCCAGTTCCAGCACTTCTTTCAGGCTTTCGGAGAAATCACGATCATTTTCAATAATCATCACAGTGCGGGGAATATTCTGGTCAATTGATATTGTATCCATGGTCTCTTATTTCAAATTATACTGTGTGAGACATGGAATTGAAAATTTATTTTATGATTTTCTGAAAACCAGCAGTTTTAAGGTTCTCACCAGATAGATTTTACCCTATCGTCCTCTGTTTTTGATGGCACTGCCTACAAGCATGGCGCCTACCAGGCCACCTATCCCAAGAAGTGAATATTTTACGGTATTTGCCACCACATCATCGCTTGTAATAAATTTGAAACCGTCCAAAATGCCCGAAAACAGGGAAAACCCATCCTGGTCAGCACCCAGTGATTGCCCGCTCCCTGTTCCGCTTGAACCTGAAGTCAACGATTTGTCTGGCTGGGTTGCGCAGGCAGCAAGAATGCCAGACAGGCAGATTGCGAGTAAAATAATTACTGTCATGTCACTCATGCGCTTTTTCCACATATATTATAATATAACGCAGCAGATATGATAACTCAATGGGGAAAGGATTATAATTGAAACCGGATTGGTACTCCATTACGTTTGATGGTCCTATCCGCATATCCTTTCTAACCCGCTCCGCTATAATCACCTTGCAGGTGGCGCTTTGAAAAATTCTGTAATCATTGCTTGTATCTTTCCCGGGATTGCTATTAATATTTGTCATCACCATAAAGCGCTTCTGACTTACTGTGCTTTTAATTCTTTTGCCTTTTTCCGCGGCAGGGGAACCAGCACGCTCGTAGCCTGCTTGTACGCCTGATACGAAAGATCGTCCCCGTATTTGGCTCCAGCCTGTTTTTCCAGGAGCCTGATGCCGCTGACAAAGATAAGCATGAATGTGATGAAAAGTGGACCGATTATACTGCACCAGAGGATCCCCGACAATGACGGAGCAATTATTACAAAGATCCCCCACCAGCAGAGAATTTCTCCGAAATAATTGGGGTGTCGTGAATAGCGCCATAATCCTGTTGCGATCCACTTGCCCTTATTGACCGGATTGTTTCTGAACACGAATCTTTGATGGTCGGCGAATGCCTCGATGAGGAAGCCGAAAAACCAGACAACCAGCCCGACCCCCAGAGAGACATATGCGAAAGGATTGGCAGCATACGGATCATTCGGGAAATTCAGGAAGATAATCACGGGAATCATGATGACGGAAATCGTGATCCCCTGGAGAATCCAGAAGAACGCGAACTTTAACGGTTTGTTGCGGATGTTGTCAAAACGCGCGTCTTTTTTGATTTTCAAAATCCGGTAAAACAGGTAGCTGCCGAGCCGGATACCCCATAGCCCTATGCACACCGCAATAATAATCCGTGCCATGAAAAAAGTATTCTGCAAAAAAAGAATAACCAGGGCGATGAGGATAAAGGTCAAACTGTATGTGATATCGGTGAAAGTATCACGCTTGAGCAGGGCGGCAATAATGAAAAATACAATCTGGATTCCCATGATCAAAATCCAGGCCGAGACAATTCCGCAGGAATCGAACTCAAAGAACTTCATGATTTACCCCCAAAAAAGCTGGTTTTTTATTCTCCCTTTTGCTACAGTATACACATATGTTCCTGAAGGATCAAAAGAAAATCGCGCTCCTTGACGGAGATCAGACGGTCACGTATCAGGAGCTATTGCAGAATATCAGTTCTCTCGCCACAACCTACAGGCTGAATAAAGGCGACAGGGCCGTGATTTTTTTTGAAAACAGCCCCCTTTGGGTCTATGCCTTCTATTCTGTGTGGTCAAACAGGGGAATAAATGTCCCGGTCGACTGTTCGCTCAAGGCGGATGAACTCGCTTATATAATTGATGACTGTACACCCACAATTTTATTATGTACTGCAAAGGAGCGCGCGGTCGCAGAAACGGCCTGTGCCAATGTCTCATCGCCCCCCCGGATAATACTGCTTGACGAGACAGCCGGGATCAAACGCGTTGCGCTTTCGGACACCGGAGAAAAGACCGCTCCTGAATCGATGGATGATACGGCAGTCATCATGTACACGTCCGGGACAACCGGCAAGCCCAAGGGTGTGATGCTGTCGTACGACAACCTGCTGGCCAGTATCGAGGGCGTGAGGAACCTGGGCATGATCACTTCCTCCGACTCGATCATCGCGCTCCTGCCCTTCTACCACATTTTTCCACTGCAGGGATCCGTTCTCGCACCCCTGTCAATCGGCTCACAGGTGGTATTCATCAGGAACCTTAACAAGGATGAAATCTTTGCAACGCTCCAGAAACACCGGGTGACGATGTTTCTCGGCGTCCCGCGGCTCTACAAGCTGTTCCATGACGGTATAATGGCCAAGGTCAAGGCCAGTCCCTTCGCGTACGCCCTGTTTATTGTTGCCAGATTAATCTTCAACCTCAAATTAAGCCGTCTGCTCTTTGGAAGAATTCACCGGGCATTCGGGGGGCAGATCCATTCATATCTGATAGGCGGCGCCAAACTTGAACCGGAAATAGCCCGGAACCTGTGGGCATTGGGCTTCCTGCTTGTCGAGGGGTACGGAAAGACAGAAACCGCCCCGCTTATCACATTCAACCCGGGT
>RPPD01000016.1 GCA_003818675.1 Spirochaetaceae bacterium | reverse complement strand
AGTAGACCCGAAGCCAAGTGATCTATCCATGTCCAGGCTGAAGCTCGGGTAAGACCGAGTGGAGGGCCGAACGGTAATCTGATGAAAAAGGTACTGATGAGGTGTGGATAGGAGTGAAAGGCTAATCAAACTTGGAAATAGCTGGTTCTCCCCGAAATAGCTTTAGGGTTAGCCTTGCGTTAAGTGTGGCGGAGGTAGAGCACTGGATGGACTAGGGCCTTTCACGAGGTACCAAACCCAACCAAACTCCGAATACCGCTACATGTTTCGCAGGAGTGAGACAGTGGGTGATAAGATTCATTGTCGAAAGGGAAACAGCCCAGACCGTCAGCTAAGGTCCCAAAACATAACTCAGTGGAAAAGGAAGTGTGATTACCGAGACAGCCAGGAGGTTGGCTTAGAAGCAGCCATTCCTTCAAAGAGTGCGTAACAGCTCACTGGTCGAGTAGTCATGCGCCGATAATTCAACGGGGCTCAAGTTATGTACCGAAGCTACGGATGTATTTCTTCATTGAAATACGTGGTAGGGGAGCATTCTGTATGCCGATGAAGGTGTTGCGTGAGCGATGCTGGAGGTATCAGAAGGGAGAATGCCGGTATGAGTATACGAAAAAACAGGTGAGAGTCCTGTTCGCCGAAAGCCTAAGGTTTCCTGGGTAAAGTAAATCTGCCCAGGGTTAGTCGGCCCCTAAGATGAGGCAGAAATGCGTAGTCGATGGGAAACTGGTTTATATTCCAGTACCTCTTTTAACTGCGAGGGGATGACGCGTGAGGTGAAGCCCGGCCGGTTATTGGTATACCGGTCCAAGCAGCGAGTTTTTGAGGGATGCAGGGAAATCCGCATTCTGAGGCGAGCTGTTAAGGCGAGTTTGTCTTCGGGCAAACGAAGCGGGTGTAATCATGGCGCCGAGAAATAATCTCTAAGCTTCAGGTTAAGAGGGACCGTACCGCAGACCGACACAGGTAGGCGAGATGAGTATTCTAAGGCGCACGAGAGAACCCGCGTTAAGGAACTCGGCAAAATGCACACGTAACTTCGGGAGAAGTGTGGCCCTTGCTGGGAGTTAAATCTTATTGGGGGTTGCAGAGAAATGGCCCAAACGACTGTTTACCAAAAACACAGGTCTCTGCGAATCTGTAAAGAGACGTATAGGGACTGACACCTGCCCGGTGCCGGAAGGTCAAGAGGAGGGGTTAGCCAGCACCAGACACATTCTGAAACTTGAGTGTCTCTGGTGCTGGCGAAGCTCTGAATTTAAGCCCCGGTAAACGGCGGCCGTAACTATAACGGTCCTAAGGTAGCGAAATTCCTTGTCGGGTAAGTTCCGACCTGCACGAATGGTGTAACGAGTTGGGCGCTGTCTCAACGCGGGACTCGGTGAAATTGAAGTATCGGTGAAGATGCCGATTACCCATGGTTAGACGGAAAGACCCCGTGAACCTTTACTGTAGCTTGACATTGGGACTTGAGTTTTCATGTGTAGCATAGGTGGGACGCTATGAAGCGGGAGCGTTAGCTTCTGTGGAGCGGTCAGTGAAATACCACCCTTGGTAATTTAGGTTTCTCACCAATATCGTGAAAGCCGGTATTGGGACAGTGTCAGGTGGGCGGTTTGACTGGGGCGGTCGCCTCCTAAAGAGTAACGGAGGTGTGCGAAGGTTCCCTCGCGCTGGATGGAAATCAGCGTACGAGTGCAAAGGCAAAAGGGAGCCTGACTGCGAGACTAACAAGTCGAGCAGGCGCGAAAGCGGGTCTTAGTGATCTGGCGGTGGCACATGGAAGCGCCGTCACTTAACGGACAAAAGGTACTCCGGGGATAACAGGCTTATTTTGCCCAAGAGTTCACATCGACGGCAAAGTTTGGCACCTCGATGTCGGCTCATCGCATCCTGGGGCTGGAGCAGGTCCCAAGGGTTTGGCTGTTCGCCAATTAAAGCGGTACGTGAGCTGGGTTCAGAACGTCGCGAGACAGTTCGGTCCCTATCTGCCATGGGCGTTGGTTGTTTGAGAGGAGCTGCTTTTAGTACGAGAGGACCGAAGTGGACGAACCTCTGGTGTACCAGTTATCCTGCCAAGGGTAAGTGCTGGGTAGCTAAGTTCGGATGGGATAACCGCTGAAAGCATCTAAGTGGGAAGCCCACCTCGAGATGAGACAACCCTTGACCTTTAGGTCACTGTAGGTACCAGGAAGACTACCTGGTTGATAGGTTGGAAGTGTAAGTGCAGTAATGCATTCAGCTGACCAATACTAATTTACCGTGAGGCTTGACCATATTATTATTTATCCCGTTTTTGTGAACAAGATGAAGTGAGCCGGAAGGCCATGATGTAATGTTCACAAAATTTGGAGTTTTACTTACGTAAAACTCCACAGCTGCAAAAGCCGATGTAACATGCGGTCGTCGCTTAACCGTGACGTTTGTAAGTGTTTTGTTTTGCCTGGTGACCATAGCGGAGGTGTCATACCCGTTCCCATCCCGAACACGGAAGTCAAGCCCTCCCGCGCCGATGGTACTCCCCTCACCAAGCCGTTTTGCAAAAGACGTCTTGGTGAGGGGTGGGAGAGTAGGTCGTTGCCAGGCTTTTTTTTGCCCTCATGAATAAAGCATTTCCCCATTACTATTTATAGAAAACCACAAAAATAAATCCAGGATATTTTGTAACACTTTTCAATAATTGGTGTTATATTTATAGAAGGCAAGGCTAATTTAGACGATTAGAGGAGTAAGTTTTCCTCCTTTGCTTACTCCAGAAATTAATCGAAGAAGAGCCCCCCACTCGGTCACCCAAGGTGCCCGGGTGGGGGGCTTCTTTTTTATCAACCTTGGGACATCTGCAGTAACCCTTCATTTGTTCCTGAAATTCTGATATTATAGCTCCATGAATAACATAAAAATCGTCCTGATATGTCCGATACCCCTGGAGTATAAAATGGCCTGTGTTTGCCTGGAACTTGATGAACAGGAACCTGTAAATGGTTGCAGGGTTGCCCGGAAAAGGCATGGAAAAACCGAGGTGATTGCGGTGCAGTCAGGGCCCGGAAAAGCACGCGCCGCTCAGGCTACCACTTCTGCCATCGCCTTTTTCAATCCGGACATTGTTCTGGATACAGGAACCTGTGCTGGCATTCAGACAAACATGTCAATCGGGAATATAATAATTGGCAAAAAATGTGTGGAATTTGACATAAGCGGGTATGGTTTTCCAAAAAAACGACTCAAGGAGATGGAATTCGTTTCATGTTTTCATTTTCTGGATGCTGATACCCGTGAAGAGCTGTTGCATATGGCCTTTGAACATGGAACTGGGGGAGGGCTTTCCGTGACGATTGGCTACCAGGCAAGCGGTGAATATGTGATCAATTCCCTTGCCATGAGGGAGGAGCTTTTTGACCTGTTCCATGTCTCGGGATCCAATTGGGAAACCGCTGGAGTATTTATCAGTGCTCTGCGTGCAGGATTGCCTGTGACAAGTATCAGGGTTGTATCTGATCTGGGTAACAGGGATGCAATCCGTGATTTCAGAAGAAATGCGAAGGCATCGGCAGGAGTGCTATATCAGTATATAAAAAGCCTTATCGAGGCAGAATGGTTCGGTGAAGTTGTGGAGAAATGGGAGAAATTGCCCAGGCAGATCCTTTCAAAAGTCCCGAAAACCGTTCTGCCTGCGCAATGATCAGCAAATAAAATTGTATTGATGTTTCGTTTAAGAGCCATTACAATCATGATAGGACATCAAGATAACGTTCCTTAGGGATAATTTGGGAGAAAAAAAGGCAGGTGAAAGCGCAGTATCCAAAAAACCCGCAGGCCGAGGACATGGTGAGAGTCCAATGCCAGGCGCGGGGTATAAATGACATGAGGGTTTTGGATGTGATGAGCCGCTTGCCACGGCACCTTTTTATCTCTGGCAAGAGCCGTGATATTGCCTATGGAGATTATCCAGTGGCAATAGGCCATGAACAGACTATTTCGCAACCGTATATTGTGGCCTACATGACCCAGGCGCTGGAGCTTAAAGGATCCGAACGGGTGCTCGAAATTGGGACAGGGAGCGGATACCAGACCGCAGTATTGGCAGAGCTTGCTGATACTGTGTATACAATGGAAGTGGTTTCTTCCTTGTCCATCCAGGCCAAGCGGTTGCTCTCCGCATTTGGATACAGAAATATCCATTTTATGCAGGGGAATGGAATCGCGGGATGGCCTGGAGAAGCTCCCTTTGACCGCATCATTGTTACTGCAGCGGCCAAAGTTGTTCCACAAGCCTTAAAAGCGCAGCTTGCGGACAACAGCAGAATGGTCATCCCTGTGGGTGATTATCGCGATGTGCAGGAGTTACGGACTGTCCGCAAGATTGGCAGAGAGTTTCTTGTGGAAGATACCATTGGTTGCAGATTTGTTCCGCTTGTGGATAATAATTGACGAGGAGGCGGGTGAACATATGGAGAAAACCGGAGTGCTACAGGTAGTCACATTCCAGCTTGGACGGGAAGTTTATGCCATTGACATCATGGACGTGAAACGGATCGTTGGCAGGCGCGAGGTCAGGGAAATACCAAATGCTCCCTCCTATGTAGAGGGAATCCTCAATCTCAGGGGTGCTGTGACCCCCATCATTAATCTGCATAAGCGGTTTTCTTTCGTAAAGGCAGAAATGGCCGAGGATGACGAACTGTTGAGCGGTTATATAATAATTGAAATAGGTGGAATGGTTTTTGGAATAATTATTGACAAAATACTCAGGGTCGTTTCAATTGACGCAAAACAGATCCAGCCGCCGCCACAGATGATCTCCGGTATCGGTGTGGAATACATCCATGGCGTGGTTAATGACGAAGGGAATTATATCATCATTCTGGACATAAAAAAGCTCTTCAATCCAAAGGAGCTGCATCAGTTGACGGTGATGCAGAAATAGTGTGAAATACTGACATGGCAATTACTCTTTTCAAACCGACACTCAGACGGAAGGACATGGACAATGCCCTTTCCTGCATGGTATCAGACCGGGTCACTGAAGGCCCCTATCACGATGAACTCGTTTCGGAGACAAACAGGTTTCTTGGTACTGCCGGTGGAGTGGCTCTTTGCAGCTATGTTTCCTCCATTGTTCTGGCATGTGAAATTGCGGGTCTTGTTCCTGGAGACAGTGTGCTCATTTCACCACTCGCACCAATTGTATACCTTGCTGCGTTCAAACGTCTTGGATTGGCACCTGTTTTTTGTGATGTTGATCAAAATACTGGCCTTCTTTCCCATGAGGAGGTTGACAAGGCCATTACAAAAAACCCCAAAGTCATTGTACTTCACCATACACTGGGATTTGTGCCTGATATGGATCATTTCCAGAGCCTTGGCTTGCCCTTAATTGAAGATATTTCCCAGGCCCTGGGAGCCTTATGGAAGGAAGCGCCTGTCGGCAGTTTTGGAATTGCCACACTATCCAGCCTTTCAGAGGAAAACATCATCACGGGTGGAGGTGGAGGGCTTTTACTGGTAAAAAAGAAACAGGATCTGCAAAACCTCCGTCATATAATTGATTCGTCCATGGAATATGTCAAACTCTTCAACCTGAACGCAGCCGTGGCATATTCCCAGATAAGGGAGTTGCCCCATTTTATCGCCTCAAGGCAGGAAATTGCAGGAGTTTTCTCTGATGCACTGCACAGGACCCGTCACACGGTTCTTGTGCAGAAAGAGGGTGGGGTAAATATCCCGTTTTCATTTCCTGTGATTGTGGAAACGAGCGTCAAGGACGCCAGGTCGTTTGCCAAAAAAAAGGGCATGGATACACAGATGGCCTTTAACGAGTCCATCATTACCACGGATGACGCAATTTATAATGAGTTTCCAAATGCAAAGAGTCTTCTGTTGAGGTGTGTGCTCTTTCCGCTATATCCCGCACTTGGAAGAAAAAATGTGGAAACCATCGCCAAGGTGCTTCAGGCTCTTCCATAGTGGGAGTCCACTTTAATGATGATGCAAAAAAAAAGCCCGTACCCGGCCGTCAAGACTGCCATGTACGGGCTTTGCTGTAAAATGCTGGTTATTTGCACGTCTTGTAGAGAGTGTCACTCAGGAGCTTTTTCTGGTCCAGAAAGACGTATTTCTTTTTTGAAAACATGGTCTGTGTGACCCGCTTGTCAAATACTTCCTTGCAGGGTGTGCACATGGTCCTGTCCAGGATTGTGACATAGTTGATGTCTCTCATGGCTTCGTTTATCACTTTTCTGCAAGAATCACAGCTGATTGTCTGCATATTCTACTCCTTCTTGAAGATGTTGTTTTATTGAATCAGGGTAAATCCCGTTTCTAATACTAAACAATTTGGAGCCGCTTGTCGAGGGTCTTGTAGAATTTTATTTGGCACATAAAAGAAAATATGGGGCACTCTATTCCCTTTACAGTATTTTTGAAAAATTGTAAATTTGAATGGTCAGCTGGCAGGCTGGACCGGCTTTTTGACATGCGAGGTATTGTATGAAGGCTGAGAGGGATTCCGCGCTCATTATTATAGATGTTCAGAATGATTTTTGCCCTAACGGAAGTTTGGCTGTTGCTTCAGGTGATGCTGTGATCCCGGTCATTAACAGGATTGCACCTTTATTTGCTCTGGTAATTGCGACGCAGGATTGGCATCCAGAATCACATATCTCTTTTGCTGTAAACCACAAGGGGAAAAAACCCTTTGACACAGCCCTTGTGGCAGGTCAAGTACAGGTACTCTGGCCTGTCCATTGCGTTGCGGGTACCCTGGGCGCTGATTTTCATCCTGCACTTGACCGTGTGCCCGTTTCACTAATTGTCCATAAAGGTTTGCGGCCTGAGATGGATTCATATTCGGCATTTTTTGAAAACGATAAAAAAACGTCTACAGGGCTTGATGGATTTCTCCAGGGACTTGGGGTAAAAAGTCTCTATCTGACAGGACTTGCCACAGATTATTGTGTTTTGTATACCGCGCTTGATGCCCTTGCACTTGGATACGAGGTTAAAATTGTTTCGGATGCTGTGCGTGGCGTGGATGTTCCTGCGGGCAGCGCGGCAAAAGCCCTGGAAACCATGCAGGTCAAGGGAGCAAAACTGGTTGCATCAGGCGAGATCATATAATGAAAGAAATTCCCTTGGTTCCGACAACAGGTCTGTTTACGGATTTCTATGAACTGACCATGGCTTCAGGATACTTTTCTCTCAAGCATAATCCCCGCGCTGTTTTTGACATGTTTTTCCGCAAGCCTCCGTTTGCAGGAGGGTTTTCCATTTTTGCCGGACTTAAACCTCTTCTGGATGCCCTGGAGAACCTAAGGTTTTCCGCGGATGACATTGGCTTCCTTGGAACCATCGGTCTCTTTGAAAAGGATTTTCTGGATTTTCTCGCGGGTTTTAGATTCACGGGTGATGTTTGGGCGTTTGAAGAAGGATCCGTGGTCTTCCCAAACGAACCAATCCTCCGGATTGAGGGGTGTCTTCTGGAGACCCAGATTATTGAGAGCCTGCTTTTAAACACTGTCAATTTTCAGACCCTGATAGCTACAAAGGCCGCGAGGATGTATCTGTCCTCTGGAAAGGGAGAGCTTCTGGAGTTTGGCCTCCGCAGGGCTCAGGGAAGCAATGGTGCAATGGCGGCGGCCCGGGCTGCATTTATTGGCGGAGTCAGGGCCACATCAAATACGCTCGCTGGCAAGGCCTTTGGAATACCAGTGAGAGGAACTATGGCGCATTCATGGGTGATGTCGTTTGAAACAGAGTTGGAGGCATTTGAAAAATACGCGGAATTATACCCCAATAACTGCGTGCTGCTTATTGATACATATGATACTCTTGAAAGCGGTTTGAAAAATGCAATTATCGTTGGTAAAAAACTGAAAGAAAAGGGTATTGACATATTTGGAGTAAGGCTGGATTCAGGTGACCTGGAATTTTTTAGCAAGGAAGTCAGAAAACAGCTTGACGAGGCAGGACTCGAAAAAGCTGCCATCGTTGTTTCAAACGAGTTGTCAGAAGAAGTAATTCAGCAGCTCGTGCTGCGCAGTGCACCAATAAATGTCTGGGGCGTGGGCACAAATCTGGTTACAGCAGCGGGTGACCCTTCTTTATCAGGAGTGTACAAACTCGCGCAGCTGTCTGACGATGGCCGTGAGTCAGCTAATGGCCACGAGATCCCGGTCATGAAACGCTCAAACAATCCGGAGAAGATGAATAATCCGGGAAGAAAGCAGGTATTCCGCTTCACAAGCAAAACCGGAAAGCTTGAGGCTGATGTTGTGGCCCTCGAGCAGGAGAATTTCAGCCCTGATATGACATACAGGCTTTATCATCCGCTTTTCCAGTACAGGCATTTTGACCTTGCGGCAGGAAAAGTAACTCCAATGCTTTCCCGGGTAATGAAGAATGGAAAGAAGGTCATGCCTGACCTGTCCCTCGATAAAATAAGGAAGACGGCACTTTCAGGAATTGATTGCCTCGACGAGTCATTTACGAGGCTGTTGAATCCGCATATATATCGCGTCTCGCTTTCGGAAAAACTGATGAAGCTGAAGTTTTCGCTTATTGAAAAAATGGACAACAACAGGAGAGCAACATGAATCCAGTGCAGATAGGATCGCATGTAAAAGTCGGAAAGGGAGAACGCTGTTTCATCATTGCTGAAGCTGGAACCGCGCATGGCGGAGATCTTGACGCTGGACGCAGGCTCATAGATGCTGCGGCAAGCTCAGGCGCGGACTGCGTGAAATTCCAGGCCGTGTTTGCCGATGAGATTGTGCATCCAACGGCAGGATCAATCCAGCTCCCTGGCGGTAAAACGGACATCTATGCGAGGTTTAAGGAAGTAGAGCGGGATGGAGAATTTTACGCGGCGCTGAAGGAATACGCCGAGTCAAAGCGGCTGATGTTTCTCTGCTCAGCATTCGGACTTGGGAGCGCCAGGATTTTGCAGGAAACAGGCGTTTCCGTGATGAAGATCGCTTCGCCTGAACTCAATCATTTCCCGCTTTTGGATGAGGTGAGCTCATGGGGCTTGCCGGTATTCCTCTCTACTGGTATTTCACAGCTTGCGGACATTGAGGCTGCTTTGGAGCATTGTGCATGTCCTGCCATGCTCCTGCACTGTGTAACAAGCTATCCTGCACCTGAGGAAGAATATAACTGCCGCATTATTCCGCTTCTATCGGGTATCTTTGATATCCCGGTCGGAATTTCTGACCACTCACTTGACCCGCTTCTTGTACCAGGTACTGCTGTGATGGAGGGGGCTGCGGCAGTGGAAAAGCATTTGACCCTTTCAAGAACAGGCGGAGGACTCGATGATCCAATTGCCCTTGATGAGAAAGCTTTTTCAAAAATGGTCAGCGGGATCAGGAATATGGAAAAAATGTCGAGAGATGAGGCGGCAGCCTGGCTTGGTGGCATTTACGGACAAGAACGGGTACAGAGAGTCCTGGGGACAGGGAGGAAACATCTCTCGTCAAGCGAGCGGGACAATTATTTTTCAACCAGGAGGTCTTTGCTCGCCTGGAAGGATATAAAGCGCGGTGAGAAATTTTCTGAAAAAAATACCGTGTTGCTTCGGAGCGAGAAAAACACTCCACCAGGACTTTCTCCTGAATTTCTGCCAATAATTCTTGGAAAAAAGTCGTGCAGGGACATACCTGCTGGTGCGGGAATTTCCTGGACTGACGTGATCCCTGATTGACTTTATGCCCGTACGACGGCTACAATTGGATAAGCCATGGAAGAGCAGTCAACGTTCGACAAAATTGTCCGCGATCTCTATGATGATGAACGTCGTGATCTCTTGTCGCGGATAGAGCACGCGGCCAGCGTATCGAATGAGCCTCTCGCCGTGGAGCAGGAGGAAAAGCCTGCAACTGATGCAGATACTGCATTTAAGAACCTTTCGTTTTTTCAGCGTTTTTTAATAATGATCAAATCGCTGTTTACAGGCAAAGAATCACGCGAGATTTTCGAAGAGAACCTGTTAAACAATATCAAAAAACAAATTACCAGAATCATTCCGCATTCCGTTGATTTCAGGAGTTCGCTTTTTCTGGAAAAAATGAGACATGACCTGGAATCTCTTGGTAACAGTGCCAGATTTTTCAGGAAGTATATTCAACCTATCTCGGACAATAACAAAGAGGAGTTTGCCGCATTTCTGACATGGACTGAATGCGAGCGTGTTTCCATGCAGCTGGAGAATGAGACAGATCCACGACAGATCGCGGGATCCAGGGGCGTACGCGATGAGGGTGAACTGAAAGAACAAATGGAGCGCAGGTTCAGGGAAATACTTAACGATTTTCCCAAGGAAGAAAAGCAGCAGATCCAGCGCGATTATCAGGCGCTTCAGGTCATGAATGCATTTGCATGCTTTGATTTTGACACAATCCTGGCCAGGTTTATTTCTGTTGGCCATCATGGAGGGCCTGCCTGCAGTTTTTCTGATATTTCAAAACGGATGATTGAGCTCGCTGAAATTCTCAAAAGCACACGAACCCCTCCCTCAAAGACCGCGCTCCACGCGCTTTTCCTGTATTCAATGCAGCCTGCGGGTCAAGGCAACAAGGAGATGGAAGAGGAACTCCGAAATAACTTTGGGAAGGCGGAGGAAGCCCTGGGTGGCATACGGAAATTCAACCGCGAGATTCCCATGGCCATGATTGCCAAGGTACTCATGAATGATTACAACTATGTCGTGTCAGGACTGAATGCAGGGGAGGACTGGTTTCTGCTGCTAAAAAAATACTGGAGTGCCAGGCTCTCCAAACTGTATCGTAATTACACCAGGGAACTCCGCTCAATGAATCTCGAGACCCGTATACAGACTTTTCTGGGTGGCAGCAAGCCGCCGGAGATAAAATATTACCATCCGTCTTTTTATGATAACGGTCCTGATATCGGACACTGGAGATCCCTGTCTTTTGTCGCTGGATTTTTCAGGAATGTCGTTCTTCAGAAAATGTCAGCAACGCTAAAGATTCTTTTTATCAACGGAGAATTTTACAAATCAGACAACAGGATAGAATACACAGATGCTTTCAATACATTAAATTCTCTGAATGAAAAAATACCGCTTTTTGAAAAACGAATTCATCCTGAAGGCGAGATAGGCAGCGCGATTGCCGTACTCATGATGGACACAAACACCCAACCGCTTGCGGGAAAGAAGGCGGAAGTACTGATGCGCAAGGCAGATGCCGAAGCTCTTGCCATTATTGACAAGGTGACAGGCGCATTGCAATCAATCACTAAAATTCTCAATGGCATTCTCTACAGCGATGCAGGTGGCAAGTATGACACCATTGCCAACTTAAGCTACATCGGCGGCAAGGAGAACGAGGTTCTAAGGAAGGAGTGGGAACGGTGCATCGCATTCGCGCATGAGGCGTTCTCAATTTTGAAGGATATCAGGACACTGGAGTCATCGGTCTGACTGGATTTTGCTGCCTGGCATGGACTCTTCATTGCGTCCTTTTTTATTGCGTTCTTTCTATCAGTTCGCAAGTCAGTACAACAGCCACATCCACTCGGTTTCTGACAGTCGTGGTGTAAATGACAAGGCTTCCATCAGGAGAAAAATGCGGGTGAGGATCAATATGGTACATGCATGGTGGTGTGTGGAATTCCGGATTGTGTGTCAGAATGGGAATTGATTTTCCTGTCTCCAGATTGTGGAAATGCACGCTTGCAGGACAGCCGCGAAAAAATATGCCCCTTGTCCTGTCATAAACCAGATATTTGCCTTTCCAGTCTTTTGCGTGCCAGAAAGTCCCCTGAACAAAGCATTCGGTCTTTGCATCATTAACACGGATGCGGATGATACCCGGACCGCTATTCTGGTCATGGTTGTTGACAGCCCAGATGTGTTTTCCATCCATGTCCCACCATTCATGCGTGACCCGGGTTTTTTGGGGGAAGAGCGGTTTTAACTCACCGTTACGTCGCAACAACCATATCCTGTCATCGTAGTCCGAGTGAATGCCTGTGAGCGGATCATTGTAATTGTCCTGCGCGAGCATTACGAGGTCTGCGTCTGTTGGACAAAACTGCGCGTGTTTAACATCCCGCTCAAAGTGCTTCCATACAGACAGGCGACCTGAGGCGATATCAACTGTTCCTGCAAAGCTCATATTTCCTGAAAGCGAATCAAAGAAGAGTTCCTTTCTGTCAGGGGAGAATGTAAGATGTGTGGCGACGCGGCGGATGGCGCGATTTCCGTAGAGTTCGGAAGGGAGTTTGCAGATCATTTTTACTTTTGCTTCCGGGTCAGGACCGCGGAAAAAGAATGCCTGGCGTGTGCACCAATAGACCCCGCCTGTGTCAGAGTCTATCACGGGTGAGATATTGTCAAACATGGTTTCAGGAAAATGCGTGATTGTTCCGTTCGACAGATCCGCTACTGCCAGGGTTCTGCCCAGATCCCTGCTGCCTGAGGGCGGAAAAGCGCAGTAAAACCAAAGGAAGCGATTGTCCGGACTGATTGAATGATTGGTGTAGTAAAAGCTCTGCTGGACGGGTGCGATACGGGGATCAAGCAGGTATGAGACAATATCGCTTTCCGGGTCAGTGTATGGCGAAAATAATTTTGTCAGATCAGGTTTCATGTTCCCTTCAATTAAGGCCGGTAATTACGGTTGCGGGCCTGTAAGCGGTACTATGGCTGTGGCCCAGCCCGCATCGACCTTCTCGGCAGTATAGGAATATACCGAGGATGGAGTCCATCCAACAGGAGCCTGGATTATAATCGGATTCGAACAGCTTTTAAAAACGCTTCCCGAGTCCGCGAGATAACCTGTGCTCCCCGGGTGGTCATATGTTCTGCTCGGCTGTATGACATTTTCAAAGTAGTTGTTTTCCGAAACAATCTGCGCATGATCGCCGATCCCGAGCGCGTAGTCTGAGATTCTCCGGTAATAGTTGTTATAGGCGTGCACCTGGCCGAAGCGCACTCGGGGGCCGCGGGAACCGATATCGTGGATGTAGTTGTGATGATATGTCACCTTGAGTGTGCCTTCATCAGGGCCGTGATTGTCGGTGCTCCCCACCAGGCTTGTCTTGCTGTTGTTGTGGAGGTTGCAGAAGGAAACTGTCACATAATTGGATCCATTGGTGATGTCCAATAGCCCGTCATACCAGCAGTATTTGTCATATTTGGCCCCAGTAATTTTATT
>RPPD01000015.1 GCA_003818675.1 Spirochaetaceae bacterium | reverse complement strand
GTCGTACTGCATGTACTCCATGATCTTGTACAGGAAAGCCGCATTGTCTTTGCCCCTGGGAATTGCCATGAATGAACCGCCCCATGAGGCTGATTTCGGGCCGCCGGCATAGTATTCAGGCAGAGCCCTGACTCTGAACTGGTACTTGCCTTCCTTTGCTGCTGTATCGACCTGGCCGACCCACCAGTCGGGTGATGTGAATGAACAGAGGGTGCCGTTTGCCAAAAGCGCGCCAAACTGGCCCCAGTCCCAATCGGTGAAAACGCCTGAATCAACCCATGTCTGCCATTTCTTGGCAAATTCCACGAACTTGGGGTCCGTGAAAGTGGGTTTTCCAGAGGCATCAAGAATCTGGGAACCTGTCTGCTGCCAGATCATGAACATGCTGCTCTGGAGACCGTTTTTCGCATAGGGAAGAGCATAGTGAAGCGGTTTCCCGCCGGACTGCTGCGCGATGAGCTTCTTGGAAGCTGCGAAGAACTCGTCCCATGTCTTCAGGGTTGCAACGTCAACGCCCACTGACTTCCAGATTGTGTCATTGTAGATAAGCACTACAGGATGAACGTCGTGGGGAAGTCCGTATGTGTGTCCGCCGTATGTGACCCAGGCAGCGCGGCCTGGAAGCACTTTGGGGAACACTGAAGAGCTTTTCACAAAGTCATCGAGAGGCTGAACATAGCTCTTTGCAGGATTGGCATCCAGGACGCGGTTGTTCTCGATCATCCACTCGATGATATCCGGAACATCTGTTCCCGCTGTCATATTGGCCTGGAGCTTCTGGAAGAATGCGTTCTGCGCAACTTCTTCAATGACGAGCTTAATGTTGAATTTCTTCTCGATGTCCGCTTGTCTGGCTTTCCATTCCACCACGTTATTCGGGGCGAAACTCCACATAGTCACTGTTCTGCCGCCACCGTCGGTTCCGCCGTCACATGCGGTAAACGCGAAGACGACCGCCAGAAGAGCGCACAAAAGGATTGCACCTTTTGTATTCATAGTATTACCCTCCTTTTTTTTATGCATTTTTAGTTGCACTCTGTATAGAGTGCAACATTTTTTGTTGCAACGCAACAGATGCATAATTGGTTGATTAAGTCAATCAACCAATTATGTCTGAATATTTTCCCTCTGTCAACTATCTATTTCTATTTTTTTAATAGTTATTAATATCGAATTTTGTTGATATGGGAAATTGTATCTCCTATGGTAATTCAAACCTATTCTTCATATAATTCAAATATCTATGGATATTATGCTGTTTTCTGATGATTTTTCACAATTTCCCGCAGGCCCATTCCCAAGCAATTATTTTGCGACACAGGAATACCATTACCTTCCACCTGTTGGTTTCACTGGTGCCTGGCGCGAGGGAACAATATCCCATTCATGGCGTCCTTGTACTGCGGCATGGATTATCATAGAAGAAAACGGAAAAAAGCGCATGCTTTCCACCATCGAGTCGACTGTCCCTCATCCAAGAATGCTTGTGACTGGAGACTGTGAATGGCAGAATTATACAGCGAAAATCGAGCTTCAGTTCATGCGGATTGACGGAAGTGCCGGATTGCTGGTGAGGTACAGGAATAACCGTGAGTATTATGTGTTTCTCCTTGAAAACGGGAATCGGGCAAAACTGGTTCGTATATATCATGAAGAGCAGTTACTCCTGGGAGAGGCTGAGATCCGCATAGGCAACACTGGGATACACGAGCTTTCTGTGACTGTCAGTGGAAATCTTATAGAAGCTGGTTTTGATGGGAAAAAACTTTTTTCCTGCAGGGATGACATGTACAATCAGGGGCGAGTAGCCCTTTTTTCAACTACCACCTGTTTTTTCGATCAGATTACCATACAGATGCCAAAGCAGGATCATGGGATCTTCATCAATCTTCATGATAAAAAAGAGAAAGAACTATGTAAACTTCGCGAGCAGTATCCAAAACCACTTCTTTGGAGGAAGTTAAGCACACAGGGTTTTGGAGCTGGCCGCCAGCTCAGGTTTGGGCACTTGCAGAGCAAGAAAAACGAACTTGACATACTGATAGCCCAGAACATCAAGCTTCAGCCGGAAAAGGACGATTATTCGGCCATCCGCTGTCTCACTGCTGTTGATCTTGCAGGCAATGTACTCTGGCAGATCGGAGAACCGCAGGATTCCATGGATGCCGCCATCACTACAAGTGATCTGCCAGTTCAGATTTTCGATATAGACGGTGATGGAGCAGACGAGGTTATCTGTGTCAAGAACTTCAGACTCATGATTCTTGATGGCATGACAGGGAAGGTTAAAAAAAGTGTTTCTGTGCCCAACAATGCAGAAGACGAAAACCGCTATGGTTTTTTAAACGCGGACTGTGTGATCATTGCGAATGTGCGCGGGCTGCCCGGACCGCAGGACATAATCATCAAGAACCGCTACCGACAGTTCTGGATATATGATGACAACCTGAACCTGCTCATGTCGGCAAAACGGCCCGCGGGCAAGTGCAAGCCTAATACCGGGCACTTCCCAATGCCCTTTGATGCCAACAAGGACGGCAGGGACGAGATATTTGCGGGCTACACCCTGTTTGATGCTGATTGCAATGTCATCTGGAACCATGACTGGCCTGACCATACTGATGAAATTATCATGGGACATTTCAATCCTGACCAAACCGGACTCCAGATTGCGACTGTATCCGGAGACGAGGGATTCTGCATATTTGACGCGGGCTCCGGGGAAGTCCTTCACAAGGAGCTTCTGGGACACGCACAGCGGATCTCATCCGCGCGGTTTCGCCAGGATCTTCCAGGTCTCCAGTTTTATTGCATTACCTTTTGGCATCACCCTGGTATTATTTCATTCCACGACTGCACAGGAAAACGCCTGTTTTCGTTTGAACCGGATTGTCTGGGAAACACCCTGAATCCCGTCAACTGGCGCGGTGATGGATGTGACCTCGCTCTTTTAAACACAAGCGCCGGATGCGGGGGCATGATTGACGGTAATGGCCGTCGGGTGGTGCTTTTCCCGAATGACGGACACCCTGATCTTTGCGCAGAAGCCTGTGACTTGACAGGAGATCCACGGAGCGAAATTGTCACCTGGGACAAGGATTCAATCTGGATCTATACCCAGGACAGGCCAGCAGAAATTTCTCCAGTCTATAATCCCAAACGGGCACCGCATTACAACCAGTCCAATTACCGCGGAGAATACTCATTTCCGCGCGTACCTCGCCCTGGATCCCCAAATCCGGGAAGATGAGCGAGCAGTTGATTGAAACCATAAAGAAACTTATCCCCTGATGGACTGACTTTGAATAAAATGATGGCGGGAGCAACTTTTTTCAATTAAAATTGATTGTGCAGATTTTTCCATGAGGGTATTCCATAAAAACACCGCGCAATGGATGGATAATAATTGAAGAAGGTGAAACCGGTTTCTGATTCAATTACCAGACAGAAATTCTCTGAAAAGCTTGGGCAGAAAAGATTTGGCATTATCATCTGCTCTGTCATGGTCATTCTCCATGCGGTTTTTTTCAGTTCACTCCATGAATTGATGGGGCACATGGCCGAGAGTCTTCAGTTCGTTCCTGTTCTCCTGGCCGCATTTTACTTTGGTCCGTTGGTCGCAATTCCGCTTGCGGTTCTGCTATACAGCCAAACGGAATTTATTCATGTCGGAAACGGGGAATGGACCTTCCTGGAGGTAGCCAGGACCCTCCCGGGATTAATGGTTGTCATCCTGGCGAGCATCCTTGTCTCTTTGCAGAGAAAGCAGAATATCAGACGAAGGGAAACAACAGAAAAGCTGCTCAGGGAAAACCAGAAGCGCCGGGAGGCGGAAAGGCGGCTTGAGACACAGCGAAAGCTCGCATTCGAACTTCTCGCTGTCAAGGGGCTCAATGAGGGAATTGCCCTCTGCCTTGAGGCCGCCCTCGAGATACCCGGATTTGACGCAGGGGGAATCTATCTCCTGGATTCCGCCAGCGGAGAACTAGTGCTGGAGGTCTGGAAAAATCTTGGAGACAGTTTTCTGCAAGATGCAAAAAAAATATCCGCCGACGACCCGCGCGTGGCGCTCATCCTCAAGGGAAAACCCGTTTATCTGGAGCATCTGGAGGTACCCGGCTCGGATCTTGTGAATTACAATCCGGAAAGAATCCGGATGATCGCGGCGTTCCCGATCAGGCACGAAAACCGGGTGATAGCCTGCATAAACCTGGCATCGCATGCATGCGACGAAGCAGATGCACAGATGCGCACCAGGTTTGAAGAGGTCGGAGCTCAGGTGGGCATTGCCGTCGCGAGGCTCTTTACCGAGGAAAAGCTCGGAAAAAGCGAGCAGCTGTACCAGGACCTGGTGGAGACCGCCCAGGATCTCATCTGGAAGTGCGATGCAGAAGGCCGATATACCTATCTCAATCCGGCATGGGAGGATGTCTTTGGGTACCGGATGGATGAAATGCTCGGCAAAAAATTCACCGATTTCCAGAATGCCGAACAGGCTGAGAAAGACCTAATTCTGTTCCAGGCGCTGCTCGCGGGAAAAACAGTTCGGGGATATGAAACCGTGCATCTGGACAAATCCGGAAACGAGATCAACCTTGTTTTTCATGCAAAACCCGTCACCGACAGTCACGGGAATATTGTCGGTACGAGGGGTACTGCCTATGATCTGACACAGCGTAAAATTGCAGAGAAGGAGCTTACAGAGGGGATAGCATTCGAGGAGCTGCTCTCGGGAATTTCCGCCCTTTTTTTGGCGGGGAACGATGAAAATCCCGGTGATCTGATTTCCATCGCCCTGGCAAGGGTCGTTGAGTTTTTCCATGCCGACCGCGGCAGTCTTTTCATCCATTCGCCCGATGCGATGGAATTCCTTGTGGTTGGCTCAAGCTCCCGCGAGGGTATTCCCGCAAGGGAAGAAAAAATCACCGAGAAGATGTTTCCATGGATGTACCGGCAAATGGTACAAGGGAACATTATAATTTTGGACGAGGCGCACAAGGCGCCACCGGACGCGGTAAAAGAGATAGAGTTCGTAAAAAAAGCGGGAATATACGCGACTGTCATCTTTCCCTTCCAGTTCAAAGGAGAGTCGGGATTTATCAATCTTACGGCCTTTAAGCCTGTGAAGGAATGGCCTGTCAACATCATTCCGCGTCTTACGATAATAGGCGAGCAGTTCATCAACATCATACGCCGGCATCAAGCGGTCTCGGAGAGGGACCGCATTTTCAGCAATTCCATTGACATGCTCGCGACCGTGGGATTTGACGGATTTTTCAAGGAGCTGAATCCGGCCTGGCAAAAGACTCTTGGTTACACGCCCGAGGAACTGCGCGCCAGACCGTTCATTGAGTTTGTCCATTCCGACGACCGGCAATCCACGAAGGAATGTATTTCCGATCTTGCTAAAGGCGAGTCGGTCTATGGTTTTGAGAACCGGTATCTGTGCAGTAACGGTGAATATCGCTGGCTCGCATGGAACTCCGTGCCCATTCCAGCGGAAAACATCATCTTCGCGGTGGCCCGTGACATCACCCGGCAGAAACAGGCGGAACGCGTTCTCGTGGAGGAGGAGGAACGGATGCGGCTGATCATCGAAAACGCGATGTTCGGCGCACATATGTATGAAGTCGCCTCCGACAACAACCTTGTCTTTATCGGATTCAATCCCGCTGCGGAAAAGATCCTTGGGATCCAGCAAAGGGACTTTATCGGAAAAACGATTGAAGAGGCGTTCCCTCCACTGGCTGCCACCGAGCTCCCGGGAAAATATCGTGATGTTGCGCTTGGGGCAGGACATTTTGAAATGGAACAGGTGTCCTATGACGACAACAAGCAGATCAGCGGGGTTTACTCAATCCACGCCTTCAACACCGGCTTGCGCCGGATGACAGTATTCTTCCGTGACGTTACCGAGCGCCACAAGGCCGAGCTGGAAATCCTGGCACGCGAGGCCCTGCTCAATGAATCCCAGCGCGTGGCGCAGCTTGGCCACTATACCCTGGATATCGTGTCCGGCACCTGGGAGGGTTCACCGGCACTCTATGAACTTTTCGGTATAGACCAGGATTTCAGACGTGATGTCAACGGGTGGATTTTAGTTGTCCATCCCGATCACCGGGTGGAAATGCAGGAGTATCTCGCCAATCACGTGATCAGGGACCTTCACACCTTTGACCGGGAATACCGGATCATCCGGATTGATGACCATACCGAGCGATGGGTGCACGGGTTGGGACAGCTCGCCATTGACAACAACGGGAAAGCGATGCGGATGTTCGGCACTATCCAGGATATTACAGAGCGCAAGATAGCCGAGGAATCCCTTGCCGCGGAGAAGGAACGGCTCTCCGTAACACTGCGGAGCATCGGTGATGCAGTGATAAGCACGGACACAAGCGGCAGGATAGTTCTCATGAACAGCGTCGCGGAGCATCTCACAGGATGGAAACTGGAGGAGGCCCAGGGCCGGAATCTCTCCGAGGTTTTCAGGATCGTCGATGAAACTTCGCGGGAGCCCAGACCGAACCCCGCGGACGAGGTCATGCGCACGGGAGAGATCGTATCGCTCGCCAATCACACGCTGCTCATTTCGAAGGACGGCGGCGAGCGTATCATCGTGGACTCGGGCGCGCCCATCAGGGACATGCATTCCAGAACTGTCGGCGTTGTCCTTGTCTTTCGCGACAATACGGAGAAGCAGAAGACGGAGGAAAATCTCATCCGCACGCAGAAGCTGGAATCCATCGGGCTTCTGGCCGGCGGGATCGCGCATGACTTCAACAATCTCCTGGGTGGCATCTTTGGATACCTTGAAATTGCGCGTGATTACCTGGGCTCCGGAATGTACCATCAGGTGGATCCGCTTCTTGAACGGGCCCTCGCGGTATACGGCCGCGCGCGGAACCTCACCCAGCAGCTGTTGACATTCTCAAAGGGCGGTACCCCTGTAAAAAACACAGGCAATATCGGAAAGGTTGTGAAGGAAACGGTGGCCTTTGCGCTTTCCGGTTCAAATGTTCGATGTCTCTATGACATCCCGGAGGATTTGTGGAATTGTGATTTTGATGAAAACCAGCTCAGTCAGGCGTTTGACAACATCGTGATCAATGCAAAGCACGCAATGGGCAAGGGCGGTGTGCTTGAGGTGAGTGTCAAAAACATGAGTCTTGTCAAAGGGACCCACCCGCTTTTAAAGCCCGGGGACTACGTGTGCATCAGGATCAGGGACGAGGGCGTCGGGATTCCGCACGAGAATCTGACGAAGATATTTGATCCGTTCTTCACTACCAAGAAAACAGGGAGTGGCCTGGGTCTTGCCACCTCCTATTCAATCATTAAAAAGCATGACGGTCTGATTGAGGCTGAATCCGAGGTCGGGAAGGGCACGCTGATCACAGTCTGGCTTCCCGCATCAAAAAAGGAAACGGTGGAGACAACGCGGAAATTGAAAATGACAGGCATGCTGTGCGGACGCGTTTTGGTCATGGATGACGAAGATTATATCCGGGAGATTGTCATTACAATGCTTGAACGAATCGGCTGTTCTGTGGAAACGGCCAAAGACGGCCCGGAGGCGCTTGCAAAATTCAAAATCGCCCGCGATGAGGGCAAACCGTTCAAAATTGCCATTCTTGATCTCACCATCCCCGGTGGCAAGGGTGGCAAGGAGATTGTAAAGGCGCTTTTGCAGATGGATCCGGATGCGAAGATCATCGCCTCAAGCGGCTATTCCGAGGATCCGGTCATGTCTTCACCAAAAAAATACGGGTTCGCCGGCAAGATACTCAAACCCTATCGGTTCGGTGAACTGAATGAGATAATCCAGTCAGTTTTATCCTCTTGACATTGCGGCCTTGCATTATTAGCTTTAAGCAACCCCTCCCCCATAGGGGGTGGGGTTGGGAGTTGGTAATGATGCAGCAAGTTATAAACAGGAATGTTGAGCTTTCCATAGGTGGGATGACCTGTGCGGCATGTGCTGCCAGGATAGAGAAGGCATTGAACAGCCATGAAGGGCTTTCGGCAAGCGTTAATTTTGCGACTGAAAAAGCCTCTGTTAACATATCAAACAGTGAACTTCGCCTTTTCGAGGTCAAGGATATTATCAAAAAGCTGGGGTACCAGCCTTTGGAAACCGATGACCTGACCGCTGACCAGGATCAAGCGCGCAAGGACCGGGAGATCCGCATTCTTCGAAACCGGTTTATTCTGTCACTGGTTTTCACGCTCCCGCTTTTATACCTCGCCATGGCGCCCATGATCAGTTTTGTGCGGCTGCCCTTTCCTGAATTTCTTGACCCAATGCAGATGCCGCTTGTCTATGCGCTGGTCTGCCTGGGCCTCACCATTCCGTCCCTGGTTGCCGGCCGGCATTTTTACAGTGTCGGCTTTTCATCTTTGGCAAGGCTTTCACCTAACATGGATTCCCTCATTGCGCTTGGCACCGGGGCGGCCGTCGCCTACAGCCTGTTTTCCATCGTCCGCATCTGGCAGGGAGAGTTCGTGTTTGCTGAACAGCTTTATTTTGAAACCGCGGCGGTTATCATTACCCTCATACTTCTTGGAAAGATGCTTGAAGCACGGTCAAAGGGACGCGCTGGAGCGGCAATCCGCAAACTGATGAACCTGGCGCCGGCCACTGCGACGATTGTTACAGCCGGCGTAGAGAGGGAAATTGCAGCCGGAGATGTTGAGCCGGGAGACCTGGTCCGTGTCAGGCCGGGGCAGCGGATTCCCGTGGATGGCGAGGTTGTGGAAGGCCTTACAGCGGTGGATGAATCCATGCTCACCGGAGAAAGCCTGCCGGTGGAGAAAAAACCCGGTGACAAGATCATTGGAGCGAGCCTCAACAAAAATGGGACTGTTTTATTCCGGGCGGAAAGGGTCGGCAAGGATACTGCCCTGGCGCAGATAGTCAAGCTCGTATCGGACGCACAGGGGTCCAAGGCGCCCATCGCGCGGCTGGCTGATGTGGTATCAGGATATTTCGTGCCCATTGTCATGGCAACAGCCCTGGTTTCCGGCCTGCTTTGGCTTTTCGCCGGGGAAAGCTTTGTCTTTGCCCTGACGCGTCTTGTAACTGTTCTTGTGATCGCCTGTCCCTGCGCGCTGGGGCTTGCCACACCAGCAGCCATCATGACCGGAACAGGACGCGGGGCTGAATTAGGCATCCTTTTCAAGAGCGGACCCGCACTTGAGGCGACGAGCAGTCTGGAGATCGTGGTCTTTGACAAGACCGGGACCATTACAATCGGCAGGCCGCAGGTTACGGCGCTCTTGGCTCTTGCGCCATTTTCGGAACATGAGCTTTTGTTTTTTGCAGCGAGCGCGGAAAAGAATTCGGAACACCCTCTTGCGGAAGCAGTGGCGACAAAAGCGAATGAGGCCGGGATTATGGAGAGCCAGCCCGCGAGCTTTAAGGCCATTCCGGGAAACGGGATAGAGGCTGTCATCGATAAAAAAAACGTTCTTGTGGGAAACCTCAGGTTCCTTGAGGGTCGGCAGGTCAGTATCATGGAGACGCTTGTTGAAAAAGTTGCGGTGCATGAAAACAATGGCGCGACCGTGCTGTATGTCGCGGTTGACGGAATCCTGGCCGGAATCATAGCCTGTGCCGATGTGGTAAAACCTGAAAGCGCAGAGGCCATCGCACGGCTTGCTAACATGGGAATCAGGAGCGTCATGCTGACCGGTGACCGGAAACCCGCGGCAGAGGCGATCGCGCGGCAGGTGGGCATCCAGGAAGTGATTGCGGAAGTGCTTCCGGACCAGAAAGCGGGACACATCAAGGCACTCGTCTCATCGGGAAAGAGGACCGCGATGGTGGGCGACGGCATCAACGATGCGCCGGCGCTCGCAATTGCGGATGTGGGCATTGCCATCGGGTCGGGCACCGACGTGGCGATCGAATCCGCGGACGTTGTCCTCACCAGGTCCAGTCTCCTGGATGTGCCCACGGCGCTGATGCTTGGGCGGCGGACCATGCGGAATATCAGGCAGAACCTTTTTTGGGCCTTTGGCTACAATGTGCTTGGGATCCCGGTCGCCGCCGGTCTTCTCTATCTTTTCGGCGGTCCGCTCTTGAATCCGGTGATTGCAGCGGCTGCCATGAGCATGAGTTCGGTTTCTGTCGTTACTAATGCATTGAGACTTAAACGGTTTGGGAAAAATCGGAAGAAATAAGGAGAGAAACGATGGATCATTGCTCATGCGAAAGCCAGGAGGCAATAGGGACCCTGAACAATGCGAAGGGCCAGATCGAAGGCATCATCAGGATGATTGAGGCTGACAGATACTGTATTGATGTTTCAAAACAGATCCTGTCAGTGGCGGCCCTTTTAAAAAAGGCAAACAGCACTGTGCTTCGCCAGCACATGAACACCTGTGTCCGTGACGCGGTTGAAGCCGGTGGCGGCAAGGAAAAGGTGGATGAAATCATGACAATTCTCGACAAATACATGGGGTGATTTATGAACCATATTCAGGTTTTTATAAAAGGCATGCACTGCAAGAACTGTGTGACACTTTTGACTGACGAGTTTGCGAAAGTCAAGGGCGTGCACCATGCCGAGGTCAGTCTCTCCAAACAAACCGGGGATCTCTATTTCGAAGCCCGGGCTCCGGATTTAAACGAGGTATCAGCTGTTGCTGAAAAAAACGGGTACACCATACGGGCGGAAAATACGCCAGTGACTTTGGCCGAAAAAAAGACCGACAGGAAGGACAGTTTCAGGCAATGGCTTTTGGGATTCGCGGGCGCCGGGGCTGTAATTGTTCTCTTTCTGTTGCTTCAATCAAGCGGCATCATCGAAGCGCTGAATCCGGGGGATGAGTTGCCACATGCGGGCCTCGCTGTGGTCATCGGGCTGGTCGCCTCGGTTTCGACCTGTTTCGCCGTGGTCGGCTCGCTTGTGCTGGCTTTTAGTGAAATGTACCGGGGCCGGGAGAATGAATCCGCCGGCACCGGGGCATTCCGCGCAAACGCGCTTTTTCACGCCGGCAGGCTCGCTGCTTTTTTCATTCTTGGAGGGGTGCTTGGAATGCTGGGTGGAAGTCTTTCGATCTCCGGACGTTTGCTCTCCATATTTACGATCGTATATGCGGTGATCATGGTGGTCATGGGGCTCTCGATTTTGTCCGGCGGGAGAATTTCCATCGGTATCAAAATTCCCCTTCCCGCGTTTGTAAAAAACAGTTTCACGAGGCTCAAGGCTTCACGGCACCCGGTCACCCCGTTGATCCTGGGGGCTGCAACATTTTTTCTGCCGTGCGGCTTCACACAGAGCATGCAGGTGCTCGCACTCGGCTCGGGGGGATTCATGCAGGGAGCGATGGTCATGTTCTTGTTCAGCCTCGGTACATTGCCCGTTCTCTTCATCACGGGACTGTCTGCTTCATGGACCCACCGGCGCGGTCTGGCCTTTCTCACAAAAACAGCGGGCATCCTTATAATTGTCTTTGCCCTGTTCACCTTTTTTTCAGGCACCGCGTTGTTTGATTTTCAGGGAAACGTATTTGCCGGAACTGTCGAAGACGGCCAGGTCCAGGGGGTTGCTGTCGTCTCTGCAAACCCTGATTCTGATGCAGGCCGTGAATCCCTTAATGAGGCGCTTCGGCTCCAGGACCCAGGGCCTGCGACTTCAGAGGCTAAGGCAGTGCGGGAACCATCAGCTCCGCTGCCGGAGCAACCGGTGCAACCGGTGCAAACCGGGACAGACCAGCGCGTATCCACGCAGCGTGTGGAAATGCATATTGCTTCCCGGGGATTTTCACCGTCGGTGCTGAAGTTGAAGGCCGGCGTACCGGTTGAGTGGGCTATTTATGGCGATTCGGTGACCGGGTGCACGAACCGGATCATAGTTCCGTCCCTGAATATCTCGCAGCGGATAAGCCAGGGTGGCGTGCATACCGTTACATTCACACCAACACAGAAAGGTGAAATTCCTTTTTCATGCTGGATGGGAATGGTGAGGGGTGTGTTTGTCGTGGACTAGAGCCGGGAAGCTGTTGATTTCCCTGCCAGGATGTCTATTAGCAGCCTGAAACGTTTCGGCATTGGCGCTGTGAAAAGCATGAGCTTTCCGGTACCAGGAATTTTTATACGCAGCCTGTATGCATGGAGCATGAGGCCCATGTTCGCGTAGTCCTTTTTTTTGTTGTACAGCACATCACCGAATACTGGGTTGTCCAGAAACTTCATGTGAACGCGAAGCTGGTGCGTCCTGCCTGTTTGGGGGTAGAGCGCAACAAGGCTCCCCCGGTCCCATTCGCGGATTACCCTGTAACGCGTTGTGGCTATTTTGCCATGAAAGGGACGGCCAGGATCTATTAATGCACAGGCAAAGCGTTTCCTGTCCCAACGGTCGCGGGCAAAGGATGTGGTGATGGTCCCGGTGCGAGAGGCGAGCTTTCCTGCAACGATTGCAAGGTAGAACTTTTTTGTTCTGCGTTTGCGGAACTGTGCTGCGCAGTACTCAAGTGATGCATGATGTTTTGCCGCAAGTATCACACCCGATGTGTCCTTGTCCAGCCTGTGGACTATACCGGGCCGCAGAGCGGATTCCGGCTGTACATTTGTTGAGTTAAAGTTTTCTGAAATATTTCCACAATGCGCCAAAAGCCCATTTACCAGGGTGCCTGTTGGATTGCCGGCACCGGGATGCACTACAAGTCCGCAGGGCTTGTTGACCACGATGATGTCATCGTCCTCGTAAATTATGCGCAAGTCCATGGGTTCCGGAACAAGCGACACAGGAACAGGTTCCTGATAGACAAGCTTTATCACATCGCCAGGTTTGATCTTTTTGCCGAGCTTGACAGGTTTCCCATTGACCGTGATGTCACGGACACGGGTCTTAAGCTGGCTTCGTGAGCAGAGTGCTTCATTTTCGCACAGATATATATCAAGACGGATTTCTTTTGCTATTTCCTTTGCGGTTATTGTGCGGCAATCTGTCCGGTTTTCCGATTCAGCGCCAGGCTGGATATTGGACATGCTATTTTCCCGCTTCAGGGGCAGTCACCGACTTGTTTATTATAAAATCAATCAGGCTGAAAGTTGCGGAAAAAATAACAGCACCTCCAATTATCATCCATTGTTCCTCGGTTGTATAGGCAACAGGCGAGGTGGAGCGGAATGGCCATGGTGCGTAATCCGGATCCTGACCATTATAATAGTAGCGGCCCACTTCTACTGCCTGGAAAGAAAGGAGAAAAGTAATCGGCAGGGATCCGAAAAAGATAATTTCTGCCCGGCGCAGGTCAAGCATCCATTGCGGGAACT
>RPPD01000014.1 GCA_003818675.1 Spirochaetaceae bacterium | reverse complement strand
TCCCTGTAATTATTTCTTTTCCAGGATGAACTCAACCCTGCGGTTTTTCCATTGGTTGGCGACATCTGTATATGGAACAACAGGGTTGGCGTTTCCCCTGCCAACAGCCGTAATCCTTGTTCTGTCTACGCCCTGCTGGACCAGGGCCTCACGGATTGCTTCAGCGCGTTTCTGTGAAAGGGGAAGGAGGGCCTCGGTGTTTTCACGTTCCATCCTGGCCTGATTATCTGTGTAGACATTGATGGCATAGCCTTCTATGAGCAGGCTGTAATTGGGGTATTTCCTGAATATTTCAACAAGCCTGTTTATGACAGCGTTGTTTTTTGCAATCTGTTCAGGACTGCCGCGCCTGAAGTCCGCTTCAAAGCCCTGGAAAACAATACTGGGTATGATTATCTTGAGCCTGTTGCCAAAGCGCTGGACAAGCACGTCTACCGCAATCTTTCCATTAAGTATTGTGCGGTTGCCTGCCTTGTCCGCAACAACCGCCTCTATGCTGTATTCTTCGGTGGACTGAACAATTTCACCCACGGCTGATTTGCCGTCCCACGTGTATTTCATGCCCGAGGATCCGGTTCCGCGCTGTTCATGGAAGGGGGTGCCCGTCGGGTCTGTGATTTTTATGGTCCAATCAGCCACTTCGTCTGCTTGTTTGGCGATCATGCTGATAAGGGACGTGTCATCGACACCGTCAGAATCCGGGGAAAAGCGTTCAGGCTTTACAGACAGTGCGACCTCGGGAGGTTTTGTGTCTATTGTAAATGCGGCACATGCAGCCTTGACTTCATGGTTTCCTGAAATGACGGTTATTGTAGCAGTGTAACTTCCATCTTCGGCGGTTTTGCCATTATCTGTTTTGCCGTCCCACATCAGGTCACGCGGCAGGACAGAAGCTCCGCGGAATGTCTTTATTGTAATGCCGCCCCCGGCCGTGATTGAAATTTCATACCGGTCAATCTCGCCCTGCGCGGATTGTTTGAAGGTTATCACGTCCTTCAAGCCATCTGCGTTGGGTGAAAAGAAATCCAGGTCACGCGTGAATTGTAATGCCCTGGCCGGTTGTTTTTTCCCGAGGAACACATGGAATGTGTTGCTGATTCCCATGCCAAAGCCAAGATAAATCCCCGTTTGGCTCTGTTCAAAAAAGATATTGCAGAAGGGGCCAAATACAAGATTGAGGTCACCGGCAATATCAAGCGTCCCGTCTATTTGTGCCCTGACAAACGGATCCAAATACATGTTGACCTGGGACTCAGAAACAAGGTGACCCAGATACCCGCCTCCCGCAAGGGGTGTGATGGAGAAACTGTCGCCGACAGGGAAAGCATATCCCGCCGTGAGAGTTATTGAACTGATCCCGAAGGATGTGACAGATTCTATCAGTTCTGAAATGAAATCATATCCTGCCGTGAAGCGGAGAACTGTCTGTGGGACAATCAGGTTCCCGAACTCGGCGCCAAATGCAAGGCCGCCGCCAAGCGATGTGATTTCTCCGAAATCGCCAATTGGCAAAAGGATTCTTCCTGTTACAGCTGGCGAGATCAATATTTCATATCCAGTTTCCGGGGTTTCTTCTGCGAAAATCGGACAACATACTGATGCAGCAAGTGCTAACAAGGCAATTGAGATGTTTTTGAGTTTAGGCATAATGTAGAGACCTTTCTTTTTAAATTTATTTAAAATATATGACATAATGTGCATTGTTTCTAATAGATGTCAATATATTTACATGTCAATTAAAGGCCCATTACAATACGCACAAGCTGGTCCGCACCATTTTCTGTAAATGTAAAGTTGCGGCAGTTGTCCATCCTCCATTGCTGGGTCTCGAACACCCTGCGCTGGGGCAGAAAAACCGCCTCCTTTTTGAAATATACAGCCTCCCAGAAGGCATTATACCCGGCCCCGGAAATTATTTTATCAAACGCGTTGTAGTAGTCTGTAATCGGGAATATGCCCGGCGGGGATGTCCCCGCCAGGGAGGTCGCCGGGCGGAGAAGTGAGGTCTTGAATATTTTCCACCCTGAAGACTCAAGGCTGGAGAGCAGGTCCCCGGTTCCGGTCTCCCCGTGCTCGCCCGTGTTCAGGGAAAGGAGGCAGTTTTTCTTATCCGGCTCAAGCCCGAGATCCCGCAGGGCTTTATCCCTGGGAAGTATTTCATCTGGATTGCGGATGACAATCGGATTTATTTGTTTATCAGTCACAGGACAGGGCCAGGGTTCTGTCGCCAGGATCATGTCGTAGCAGGACGGGTCAAAGACAATTGTCTCCGCCCTGTCATTCAGTCTGAAAAATTCATTCGACGTCTGGCGGCAGAGGAATATCTTCCTGCAGGGGAGTTTTCCCAGAAATGAGCGAAGGGGCACCCAGAGCAGGTCCACGACGAGAACATCCGGTGCAAGTTCTATTAATTGTCTGTAGACTGCGGATCTGTCGTATGCGGCCGGACCGGTTTGACTGATTGTCTCCATCGGGAGCACTACATTCTCGACGCCCTGGAGGATATGAGCCTGTGTCGAGGAATGCAGGATGGTAAATTCAACAGGGATATTCTTGCGGAGAAACGCATTCCTGATGGAAAGACCCGTGACGAGCCTTCCTGATCCGGTGACTCCGGAAGTGTAATAGACAATCTTCATTGTCGCCTGGACCTGGATCTCAAGCCGGGCCGGACCCGGTCAAACCAGCCCCGATTAGCAGTAATAATACCTGTATTCATTGGCGGGATTCAGGTCCTCGGACCGGAAAATCTCCCATCCCTTCCATGTCCCGACTTCGTCAAAAGCGACTACCCGGTTCTGGCCGTTCCCGGTGCCTGTCGCCTCATCAATCAGGTATATTTTCCTGTTGTTTTCTGCGAGGAACAAGAACGGCCCGTAAAAATAGCCGGGGCGGTTGTCATCCGGGGTTGCCGGCGGGATCCCCGTGCCGTATGCACCGATGAACGCGAGTGTGTTCCGGTCGAACTTCAGAATGCGGTGGTTAGCCGGGGTGATGGAGTTGTAGTTTGCCACGTAGATATAATCGCTTTTTACCAGGATATCCATCGGGTATTCCAGAGCGGCTGTGGTCACCATCAGGGCGGCGCCTGCCGTAACTGTGGGCACATAACGGAAGAGGGCAGCGGTCCCGCTTGAGTTTGTTCCGACCATATACAGGAATCCATCCCTGTATTCAAGGGCGCTCACGGAGAGCAGATTGGTGGGCCTTGGATAACTCACCCCGGTTCCGGCCGGATAATTGACATACCGGATCACCGGGGTGCCGCCTGCAGACGGGGTTCCGAATGTGTATATCCGATTATGTTCGCTGTCCACGGTGACCGGATTGGCATATTGCAAAGTAGTATTGTATCCGAGATCGGTGGTCATGGGATTTACATCAGTAATGGTGCGCACCAGACCGTCACCGCCTGCGGTGAAGATGATCAGTCAGGTGGAATCCAAGTCATAGTCCCTTATGCGCAGGCCCATTGTGTTAAACTCCCCAAGGGGCGAAGTCATGGACGTGATTCGGTAAAACAGGCTGTTGTACCAGCTCGGCACGATGAGTTTGGTCCTTCCCGCTTCCATGGCGATCCTGATCCCCCGGTACATGCCGGGCCTGAGGTCGACCGTCGCCTCGCCGGCATAAGAGAGTAGATGCTCACGGTCATTGGCTGCGGCCATGACCGGGTCTACATTCGCGTCTACGCGGATGTTGCGATCCGCTCCCGCCGGCACGTACATGTTGAGATATTTTGTGCCAGGAGAGACTGTTTTCTGAATGGTCTCCATTCCAGATCCGCTTATGCTGACAGTGAATGAAATAACATCGGTAGGTACAATGCCCACGCCTCTTGCCGCGGAATCCTCAACACTGCCACCGAGGTCTATCATGACTTGTGCTTGCTGGCTTCCTGTCTGTGAGAGAAAGTCGCAGGAAATAAGGGAGAGCAGACAAGCTGCTGTAATTATTATGGTTTTAAGGCGGGCAACGTTCATATTTACCTCCAGGAGAATGTGCAATTACTACCAGAGCAATTCAAACACCACTATGGCAGGATCCTTGAAGAATGAATTGAACGTGCTGGAAGGAACAGATTTGCCGCCAATTTTTATCCTGCTGATAAATGGATTAATACGTGTGTTCAAAAGCCTGAATCTTCTGGGAGTAATCAGGTCAACGCCATCGCGGCTCTCTGCCAGGTTGTTGGCCATGACGTTTGTAGGCTGGCCTATGATGTTAAAAAGCGTGGCGCGGCCTTCGAGAACCTTGAGACGGCTGCCGTCATAAATAATTCTTGTGCCGCGTACAGCAGCGGTAGAGACCGGGCTTCTGACCCTGAAATCCTGGCCTGATGGTGTTTTATCAACCTGGGCTTCCATGCTTCCAGTCCTTATATAGAGGCCTGTTTTGATTTCTCCCTGGGAAGCTACTAATTCTTCAAGGGTTAGTCTTGTCATATTTTTTACATAAATGGTCGCGGCCGGTAGCTTGATTGTTGCCTGGGAGCGGAACCCGGTGGCAATGATGGTGCCCTTGGCAATGCTCATGCCATTGCGGGCTGCAACCCAGCCTCCGCCAGGAGCCTTGATTTCCACTTTTCCTGAAATTTCCGTGAAAACCGCTGTCTGGCCCCACGCCATGGATGCAAATATCATGAATGCAATGCAGAATATTTTCATTGAAGTTTTCATGCTTCCTCCTTAGATCTCAAATGACAACTGGAACCGTACGGTAAAGTCGATTCCCTTGCTGTCGGGTGTGAATGCGCTGTCTTCAGTGTAGTTGTTGGGGAGAAATACTCCCAGGGCGAGTGACATTCCAAGGTCTGCAAACGGCTTGAAGTTGTTTATGAAGTCAACCTCTGTACCGAGGTAGTAGTCCTCTGAGCCCGAGTTAAGCCCCTCGGAGTTGGAGATATCCGACAGCGATGAGCGGAAATAACCGATTGCCTGGAACAGCATCTGGTATTTTTCCCAAATGGTTCCAACCGCGCCCGAGAAGGGTTTCATGGAATATTCAAGTTCCACGATGATGAGGTTGGTCATCTGCTGCGGGAATACAAGACCTATCGTGGGACGAGAGATCGGGGAGAATTGTATGGAGTAGTCATCATAATTGCCTTCCAGGTAGGTTTCATAGTCAGCGTCACCGCTTGAGCCAACCGCCGTTAAGGTAAGCTCGCTTGCCAAAAACTCAGGGAAAAACAAACTGAGCTTGAAGCCTCCCATGAAAGCGTATATGGGCACATATGTATAAACACGATTCCCCGGGGTTACTGACTCCTGTGACGCAAGGGTTCGGCCTGTTTCAAAAATAAAAAAAGACTCGTAGAAAAAATTCTCCGCAAGCTGGCCCTGAAGTCCAATGCCTGCGTAAAGAGTGTCAATCTTGCCGCCATTGCTTATGTCCCAGGCAGTGTCGCCCTCGTCTTTGACCATGTCAGTCGAGTGCATGTCCAGTTGGCCCACAATGGAAATGTCCAGTGTCTGGTAGGCAAAGACTTCGGGGAAATTGAACTCCATGAGACCGATGAGCCTTGGCGGCGCCAGGGGCAGAAATGATGGTTCATAGTTTTTGTCTTCAATGGACATGAGTATGGTGGAGTCTGCCTTGAAGAGAAAACCCGTGAAACCAACCGCTATGTAGCTGTTAAGCCATGGATTTTTGTATACGAGCCTTGCTCCATCCATGTTGTGCGTGAGCACAAAACCCGTAAAATCCGAAACATAAAAGCGGCCCGCAGTAAATCCGAAAAGGAACGAGGACTGGCCGATCACCGGAAAATCCATGGTCAGTTCTGCCTGGTCAAACCCGTATGTGAAATAGGGTTCTTGCAGTACAAATGTTCCATTGCCCTGGATTGCGAAAAATGCCGTATCGGAAATGTCAAAGTTCATCCAGAGTGTGCCCTTGTCCTTCTGGAAAAAGAGGTTGTTGACATCCGTGGCCTCAAGAGTGGTTGTGTTGTCTATGATCAGGCCAAAGTCAAATGCCTGGGCCTGCTGGGACATGGCAAGAAGAATTGAAAGGAGGATTGAAAAGCGCTTCATTTTACTGCCTCCTGCTGTGAAAGGACCTTGCCAAGCATCTGCACCACTTCTTCACCTGTTACGCTCCTGTCAGGGGCCGCGTTTCTCAAAATAAACCCGCGAAACTCAAACTCGCGGCAGGCGTACCTGGGGCCGGGTGCAATGGCATACATGACTCCGCCCGAAAGGTTAAAGGCTTTCATCATTATAAAGGAGAGTTCTCCAAGTGTTATGGGGTCCTCGGCCTTCTTGCCAATGATCCACTTGCTTTCCTCCAGTTTTTTCATGGCAGCATCAATTGTGGATGTTATCGGGACAGCATTGGAGGCTGAGAGCACCATGAGAACGGATTTGCCATAAGTGGCTTTCTGTTCTGCAAGCAGCTGATCAATAGTGTCATTTGACTGTGCAAAGATAGCCGTCAGGGTGATGCAGAAAATACACAATGACAGAATTAATATCTTCCTTTTCACACATTTCTCCTTTTCATTTATTACAATCATCTTTATAATGGGATCAATGGAATATTATATATCGAAATGGCCTGTATTACAATGTTTTGGGTCATTTTAATTGTAAATTTATAAACCTGGAGGTTTCCCGATGGTGAAACGCTTTCTCCTTTTAGGAATTATCCCGGTATCCTTTGCCCTGCTTTTTTCCCTGCTCGCGCTTTCCGGAATGCTTGCCACGGCTGAATACGTCCTCTATAACGGCTTTCTCCATCTCAAGCCCCCGATAGCTGAGGACCCTTCGATCCTCATGGTCAACATAGATGATCTGGCCATCAGGGCGACAAATACCTCATGGCCCTGGCCGCGGGACTATGTTGCGAACGGAATGGTATTGCTGAAGGAATTCAATGCCAAAAGCATTGTATTTGACATAATCTATGAACAGCCCAGCCCCCCTGGTGTCAATCTCACCAAATACTCGGGTCTTTATGATGTGCTTGACAGCGAATATGCCAGGCTTGCGGATGACATGATAGCTGTGGTTTCCGCGGTTTTCCAGGGATATATCAGGCAAAGGGAGGAGGTGCAGAACGCCCTTGACATGTACATGGAAGAGATGGACTCAAGCAAAAAAACTCTTTCCGGGGAAATCAGACAACTTGCCGAGGACCGGGATGTCATTCTTGGAGATGCGGCAAGATATTTTGGCAACAGTTATTTCACCGCGCTTGTGCAGGACAAGGACTCTGCGGCACAGACCGGAACGCAGGATCTCACGCGTCTGTTCCCTGAAAAGATCTCTGTGACCGGGGAATGGCCCAGAAAGACTTCGGTCATCGTTCCTCCCATTACCCCGGTGCTTGCCGGTGGCAGGGGATTCGGCTTCCCCAATGTAGTTGTGGATTCTGACGGTGTCATGCGCAGAATAGATCTCTTCTACCAGCATAATGACAAGTTTCTTCCGCAGCTGGCGCTTGTTTCAGTCCTGGGAATTCTGGGGAATCCCCAGGTAGAACTTTCCCCGGGCCAGGTGCTTCTAAAGGGTGCAAACCACCCGACTTTGGGCAAACAGGTTGATATCAGCATTCCCCTGGATGAAAACAACAGGATGCTCATCAACTGGCCTGCCAAAAAATACAACAACAGCTTCCGCCACATAAGCTTCTGGCTGCTTATTAATCATGAAATAGTTCTTGAAAAAATTGTACACAACCTTTCCATCCTGATGGACATGGAGGGGAAGGGTAAAATAGCGCATGATGGAAAATACAATACTTTTCTGTCAAATACCTATTTTGCCGCAAAATCACTTTTACAGGAGCTCCTTCACGGAAAGAGCCCCCGGACATTTGATGATTATCTCGCGCTCAGGGACAGTTTTTTCTCGCAGATTGAAAAATACATTTCAACGGAGAAGGAAGCATCCGTGTTTGCCGGCATACGGGCTGAGAACGAAGCGGAGCTGAAGGACAGTCAAAATACGGTCAGGTCTATTTTTTCAGTTGTCAGGAATGAACAGTACCCATTGCTTAAGGAAATCCGCGAGGTCCTCAAGACCCAGGTCCCGGGATCCATGTGTTTCACCAGCTGGACCGCCACTTCCACAAACGATATCGGTGTAAACCCGTTTGACGGGGAATACATCAACGTTGGTACCCACGCCTCTGTGGCCAATACAATCCTTCAGCAGAGTTTCCTTGACGAGAGCCCCATATGGGTGTCTATGGTCGCGGCATTCGTACTCGCCATACTCATTTATCTGGCGGTTTACGGTAGAAAGAGACCGCTGTTTTCCGTTATGGCGGGTTCGCTCGGCATCATTTTTATTATTTTATGTTTTCTCCTCATCTTTATCACAACAGGAATGTATGTGCCCGCTGTACCGCCAATCCTGGCAGTCGTGTTCACATTTATTGTGTTTACTGTTGTAAATTTCCTGCAGACCGCAAGAGAAAAGACCTTTATCAGAAACGCGTTCTCGCACTATCTTTCAAAGGATGTCATTACGGAACTCATCGCGGATCCGTCCAAGCTGAAACTGGGCGGAGACGAGAAGACCTTGACTGCCATGTTCACGGACATCAAGGGGTTCTCCACTTTTTCAGAAGTGCTGACCCCTATAAATCTTGTCAGCCTGCTTAACGACTATCTGACCGGGATGAGCAACATCATACTGGAAATTGGCGGCACAATAGACAAATACATAGGCGACGCGATTGTATCTTTTTTTGGCGCGCCTGTGCCCAGGGCCAACCACGCCGAGCTTGCATGCATGGCAGCGGTGCGCATGCACAAGGCAGAGAGCATGCTGAATGAGCGCTTTCTCGCGGAGAAAAAGAGCCCGACACCGCTGTTCACGCGCATGGGTATACATACGGGTGAAATGGTCGTGGGAAACATGGGCACGGCAAACAAGCTCAATTACACGATCATGGGTAACCATGTCAACTTCGCTTCCAGGCTTGAGGGCGTGAACAAGCATTATGGCACCGCCATACTGGTTTCTGAAAACACTATTTTAAACGCGGGGCAGTCGCTTTTGGCGCGCAAGCTTGACCGTGTCCAGGTTATAGGCATCAAGAAACCTGTTCAGATTTTTGAGCTGGTAGATGAGAAAAAGGACGCAAGGCCTGAAGTTTTTGAAGCAGTGGAAATATTCCACGCAGGTCTTGATCTGTATTTGAACCGTGAATGGGACAAGGCCAGGGCAAAGTTCAGGGATGTGCAGATGTTAAAGCCCGCTGACCCGCCCTCGGAGTTATTCCTGAAACGCTGTGCGGACTTCAGGAAAAATCCGCCTCCTGGCAACTGGACTGGTGTATTCTCGCTAACCACAAAGTAGTGTTTGGTATGGAGGTTTGTGTGAAGAATATTATTGCCATATTCGCGGGAGTTCTGTTGATCATGTCAGTTGTTTCCTGCGAGAGCAAATACGCGGATGCCGTGCGGTCAATGGACGGGCAGATAAACATCATGAACCAGTTTTCGCAGGCTGTGGAGAAAGCAATGGATGCGTCAGGAATTGCAGCGGCAATCAGGGAGTTTAACACGAACATGACCAGGCACATACCGGAAGCACTGCGGATCAGGGGAAAATATCCAGAGTTTGCTGACCCGGAAAAGCTCCCGGAAGAAGTGACGGCCAATTTTGAAAAACTGTCATCAGCAGCAGTGAGGTTTGAAGCCGCCATGACAAAAGCACAGAATTGGAAGGATGATCCTGGTGTGAAGGCCGCGCTTGAAGATCTCGCCACACTCATGGGTATGAGTGCCTCTGCCCCAGGTCAGGATATGCGCGTTTTCTCTGTTCCGTAACAATCTGCGTTGACAAACCGCGCGCATGTTCTATAGGATTGTCCCATGAGTAAAAAGGCGTTCCCTCACATATTCTCTTTCATCCTGCCTTTGCTCGGTGTTCTGGCCATGCTTTTTCTCTTTCCTGAAAATACTCTCCCGGAACCAGTTCTTGAACTCATTTCAACAATTGATATTCCTGAAAATGAATACTCTGCGGATTCACAGACAGGGCAGACAGAGCCAGCTGATGCTTTAGTCCCTTTTTTTCTGGAAGAAGAAACAGGGGGAGTCTTTGGATATCTGAACAGGAATAATCGTCTGGTCAGATCAGGTCGTGCCGTATTTGGCTGCACTATTTCAGGCACCGGGTACATTGTCTTTCCAAAGGTGCCTGACAGTCTTGCCATAAATAATCCGGATGGCAGTCCTGCTGCAACCATATCCGGAACAGGATACCCGCGATACTTCGCCGCAGGCAAAAGGCTCTTTGTTTTCACCAGCGATCTCACGGGTCTTCGTGAGATCAACAGTGCGGGCATTACAATCTGGAGGCGGAACATCCCCTCCTGGATCACGAGTGTTTCGGCAAATCAGGAAATAGTGGTTGTCGGGCTTTCCTCCGGTGCATGTCTGCTTCTCGGCAAGAACGGAGAGATAATCCGCGAGATGGCCGCAGGGGAGAGCAGGATCGCCTGCATTTATGGCACCAGTTGTGAACAGATCGGAACCAGATACGCTGTTCTCTCAGGCGCCGGGCCGCACAGGATTGCGGTCATGGAGGCATCGACCGGAGAACTGGTTTTCAAGACAGAGCTTCCGGACCTGGCGCGCACAGAGAAGCGCATGTTGTTTTCTTCATGCCGACGATACTTGTTTGTGGAGGGAGATGACAGCGTTTTCATAATTGACCTGGCGGAAAAAAAGGTGGATACGATTTTTCTCCCTGGAAGGCTTATCGCATTTTCTTATTCAAAGGACAGCGGGATTCTTGTGCTTTTGGCACGCAGGGGAGAAAACCTTGAACTCTCGGGATTAAGGCCGCCACGGGCCCTGGTTTTTCGCACGGCTTATCCATCGGTTTCCCGTTTTCTATACACGGATGCAGGCCTTATCGCCGCAGGCAGGAACAATCAGATATCTTTTTTCAATACAGGAGAAGAATGATGAGAATCCATGCTGTCATGATCTGTATTGCTCTCGCAGTTTTTTTATGCTCATTTGATTGGCCTTTGGAAAACAGTGTTGTGACCGGTACATTTGGTGAATATCGGCAGGATCATTTCCATGCAGGACTTGACCTGGTGGGTTCGCAATCCGCGGTTGCCTCAACCGCTGTTGGGGCATATGCAGACAGGGCTGTCCATGTCAGATCAGGGGCGGACGGAGAGATCGTTTTCGCGCATGATGAGGGCGTCTCATACTCAAGCGTTCCGGTCGGGCTTGGCAGCTATGTTACGCTACAGACCCGGGACAGGATGCGTTTTCTCTATTGTCATCTGGCAAAGCGCTCGGTTCGTATTGAACCTTTCACAGTCGCTGCCAGGGATGTAATAGGATTCGCGGGAGATACAGGGTATTCCGGGGGAATACATCTGCATCTTGGGGTTTATAAGCAGGATACACAGGCCTTCCTCAATCCGCTTGAGGTTTTCCCTGCATTATCAGATACAAGGTTGCCGGTTGTAAGCGGGATATTTGCGCAGAAAAAAGGGGAGATACTGTCTCTGTCAGACGGCCGCATGATAGCGGAGGGCGAATACACGGTCTTTGTACGCACACATGACGTGCGGGAAAATATGCATGCCTGGAAATATCTTCCATATGAAGTATCTCTTGATGTGAATGGAACACCAGCGGGAAAAGTTGTCTTTGACAGCATCACAAGCCAGGCAGGAGAGGCTGTCATGGGTCAGGACAGGAAAAAACTGTACGAACTTTTCCGCGATGGAGAACTGTATTCCGGAACAGTTACGTTTTCGCCTGTCCGTATCATGCAGGGAGAGGTCGTTCTTACTGCGCGGGTGAAGGATTTCGCGGGCAATCAGGCAGAATATTCCCTCAAGTTTTCTGTAAGGAGTACGCTGTGAAGACCTGGGCATCTCCTGTGGGGACTGACCGCTTCCAGCGGATTGTCTGTCCATGTTGCGGTGAAAAACCAGCGTCACATCATTTTCATGTGGATGACGCGCGCTTTGTGCGCTGCCTTGGGTGTGGTCTTGTCTACCAGAATCCACAGCCTGTATTCACTGATCTGCGGGAAAGATACAGAACCGAGTATTTCCAGTATGAGTTTACGAATGAGGAAAACTTTTTCAACCTCATGCTTTTGGGGTTCTCTGACATAGGCTTTTCTGACCAGGCTTTGCAGGAAAAGGAGGATAAAACCTTCCTTGATATCGGGTGCGCCACCGGCCTTTTGGTCGAACACATGAAGAACCTCGGGTTTCATTCTGAGGGCGTTGAGATCTGTCCCGAGTCGGCCAATTACGGGATAAGCAAGCGTGGAGTAAACATTTCCATAGGCACACTGGACGAGGCCAAATATCCTGACGAATCATTTTCTCTTGTACATTTTTCACACCTGATAGAGCATGTACCTGACCCGGTTCTTTTTCTCCTTGAGGTAAAGCGCATTTTGAAACCGCAAGGCCAGGTTGTCATAACAACCCCCAATATAGCCGGGTTCCAGGCCAGGCTTTTCGGAAAAAAGTGGCGCTCTGCGATCAGGGATCACCTTTTCCTGTTTTCCAAAAAGACTCTCGCAGCACTGCTTTTAACTCTGGGATTCAGGGTGCGAAAAATTGTCACATGGGGCGGGCTTGCCGTGGGATCGGTTCCAGCGCTGATCAAGAAGCCCGTGGACTCACTCGCAAAGATTTGGGGCTTTGGTGATGTTATGCTCTTTCTTGTGGAAAAGGAGAGGCTTCTTTCTCCACAGGAAGAAAATCCTCCATCCTGATCAGCTGGAAGGTCTGGTAGAGGGAGTCGCTGCACCCCTGGATGCGCATGTCCCTGCCCAGGGACTTGAGACGGTTCATGCAAAAGAAGAACTTGCCAATATTTGCAGAATTTATTGAAGTGACTTTCATGAAGTTGAAGGTAATGATCTTCTGTGGCGCCTTTTCAAGGAGGCGGAGTTCTGCCTGGAATGTCTTCTCGCTTCCATCGCCTGTGAGTTGACCTTCAATTTCAATAATAAGTTCGTCAGGGGTCCCGTGCTTTTTGAAAATCATTTCCTCACTCCCTTTATATATTGTATTGATTGGGGCTGGTGTTGCAAGAGGGTTTATAATTTTGTATTTTGGCTCAATTTACTCGGAAGCAGGACCCAGATATGCCAGGTTTTCCCTGATGCGGGTGAGCTGACGGGTTATTGTGCGTTCATAATCCAGGTCCCCGGTCTGGATGCGGAAATTTTCGTCAGACCAGGCCTGAATTTCAGGCAGGTATATGCGCCTGAGCGCGAAGGCCTGGTTTGACCACTCCTTTGCCTGTTTCCAGTAGTAAAGTGCAGTGGTATAGGCCCATTCTGCAGTTTTCAGGCTGTCGCGAATGGCGGAGTTCCATGGGCCTTCCTTGTTATAGAAATAGACTTCAAATTTATCGAACTTGCCTCCCGTGATGAGAAACTGCTCTATAATCTTGAGATTGAGATGCATCTTGAAC
>RPPD01000013.1 GCA_003818675.1 Spirochaetaceae bacterium | reverse complement strand
ATATGAACAGGGGCGGCACATCACGAGGAAGCACCGACATACCAGCGGCAATAGATCAAGAGTTGGCACTGAATCCTATGGACGAAAACCTACAGTTGGAAAGCACCGACAAGGCCAGGAGAGGGCCGATCAAACCGCTTTTACTTCAGATAAGAGGCGAACCGTCAGAACACGATCCGTCAATATCCGTGCCTATAATGTACTTTATAGGCGAAGGCCAGAAGCGAAAAAACACCAAGGAAGACCTGAAGGCAGCAGTCATCAAGGCCCTGGGTTTGACCGCCTTAACCAAGGCAGACCTTGAAATGGCGCTCGAAAACATGGGTTTCCAGGCTGTAAAAAGACAGTTAAATGACCTTTTACCGCGAATGGCCAAGGAGCACCGTGTAAAAACACAAAAGATAGAAGGACACGGAAATAAAAAGTTCTGGTCAGTGCTATGAATGCAGTAATATACGTTACTTTTGGCAGATTCGGGGAAGTTCTTACAGCTGTAAAAACTCGCTGTAAAAACGTAATTACCCGAGTAGTCCGAGTTTTTACGTTTTTACACTTCCCTATATGTAAATATAGGGATGTACAACGTAAGAACTCACGAAAAACGGAACTACAGAGGGGATAAGAATTGCCCTGCCTCCCACAGGGCTTTAGGGTCTCCGGCGTCCTGGTAGTCCATGTGCCAGGCGTCCGGGGGCCTGTTTTTTTGGCTGAATTCCCTACGTACCATACTGGGGGAAGATATAAGGTTAATAGGCTAAATAGGTTTTTAATATCTCATTAGTTAAAGTTGGCTTTTTGTAGCGTCTCTATCCCGCTGTACTTTTACCGCATCTAATTCTTTGTTTGCATACAATATAACAACTCTTGCCTTGAAATCCCCACCCTGTGCAGTAATATCTAAAGTAATATCTGTGAAATCCCAATGTGAGATATAAATAACTTGTCCCATTAAAAGGCCTGAATCTGGATGATTTTTATAAATATCAGGGATCGTTATTACCTCTTTTATAGGTTGGCCATATTTGTCAATTAATAAATCTCTAAATGTATTATATATCTCAAAATATTTATTGGTATTTGTGTAGTTTTCACTTGTCATATATCCAGCTCTATACAATTTGTTATCCACAAAAAAATAACAAATAATCCAATCCACATTCTGGATAGTTGTTTTAAAAAATAGACCATCACTGGTTGCATCAGCGTATTCTGATTTTTCAACCTTCCTTACTTCTTCTATTGACATTCCCCATTTTGTATCACGAAAATTATTATCAGTGAAAACCATGCAGCATGAAAATAGAAGAATTGAAAAGATAAAAGCTTTTTTCATAGTAGGACCCCCATATAAAAGTATAGTAAAGAGTGGTTATTTTTCAAACAATGTTTTGCGACTGGATTAATACGGCTTAAGCGGTATGCAATACAACACGTGGTTTTCTTTTATAAAAAATATTTCGCCTGGCCTGTTTACAATATTTCAAAAACGCTGTAAACTGTATACAAGATTTAAAAAGCGGTGAACCCGCCAAGGAATGAAACTCCCTTCCAATAAAAAGCGCCAACCGGTGCAACTGTAGAAAACCTCAATCCTACTTTTTGAGGTGAACAAATGGAAAATAAAAATCTCACTATCATAGCGGCGCAAGTGTCAACAGCGCTTAAAGAAAAGCTTTGCGCTGAAGCGCAAGCTGAAGATTTGTCCTTGTCACAGGTCATACGCCGACGCCTTCAGTCAGCAAGTCCGGCCAAAAAAGCGAGGCCGTCATGATATGCAGATTGCAGATGATCGTCCCTACAGTTGGCACAGGTGCGGCGGACCTTTGGGACATAGCCCTCGCACGTGGGAACGGCGTGCAGTTTAACGCGAAAAAAGGAAATCTCACAGCAGATCACGCGGGGTTTTTCCCGGTGCCAAAGAAAAAAGATTTTTCAACGGCGCGGGATAATCCGTTGTTGACTGACGAAATGGCGGATGCGCTAAAAGACGAATCGTCAGATTTCGACGACACAAACACAGGAGACAACTAAAATGAAAGCAGAACAGGAAATTACCCAACTTGACGGGACCGTCGCGGATTTGAAAGCGCGCCGCCTTGAACTTGAAGCAAAAGCCCGCGATGAAGCCGCCGCCGCCGCAAAACGTGAAGCGGCGATCAAAGCCGCCAACCAGAAGGCGCAAAAAGAACTTGACGCAATCGTCAAGGGCATTGCGAAATTCCCCGGCGTTAAGACGGCGATACCATGCCCTCACTGCGTCGCCACTCGTTACGCGCCGCAGGTAACCGCATATTGCCAAGAATACAATTACGCTGTGCCTTTTGCCGTCGGCGGTTTGCTTCCGCTTTTGCGCAAAGCAAAAGACGGCTTGCTCGTTTGTCCGGTGAACCAAAATCATCGCTTCCGTGAGGTCTGACATGAAAACAGAGACCATCGAAAAGCTGGAACGTGCCATTGATCGCCTGGGCGCTCCTGGCGACGTGACCAGGCGAACGCCCGAAGAGCGCACGGCCAGGATTAACGAACTGCTGGATCAAAAGTTCACCGCTATGTCAACGAAATCTTGGCGGGACTTTGTGGCACGCATCGACCTTTTGCGGATGGAAAAACTGCAAGAAAATCCGGAGTTGTAAAGCACATGGCAGGAAAAGCAAGCAAACAGCGCGCGCAAAAACGGCGCGCCGACAAGGTACGTTTGACACCGACCATCTATCAGGATATTCACATCCAAGATGTCCCGGCGACAATCGGCACGTTTCAAGGCATCATTGCGGCATTCGGTCGAGGCGAACTCGACCGGGCGACATACACGGGCCTTGTGTACGGATTGAATTGTTTCACGGGCCTGTTGCGTCTTTCTCTTGAATTGGAAATGGAAGCGCGGCTCCGCAGGATCGAAGAAGCGATCCAGAAGCTGCCGGAGGTGCGATCATGACTGCAATAGCTGGAGTTTTCAAGGTCGAAATTTGCACGGACCGGGCGAACAAGGGGCAACGGCTTTTGTACGTCCGGTGTCCGCATTGCATAACAAAGATTCGCGGGACGAAGAAGCGACCGGCGCACATGGTGCCAAGCGTCCACGTGCACGGCGGCGGCCTGGACGGTACACCGTTGGAATCTTACCTGGGGAGCCGTGCGCCGCACTGCTTTGAAGATGATAAACACGTAATCAATGTGCACGGCGGTTACGACCTCAAACTTGCGCCGGACTGCGTGACAGTCCAGGGGGTTCATGATGAATAAGCAAAGAATTGGCGCTATCGAAAAGCGCCTGGCAGGTTTGCTTGACACGGACGTTTATGTCATCACGCCAGGCGCCGTCACTACGAAAAACGGTGTCCCGTACAGTGGCCGGGTTCCTTGCGGACCATACACGCGGTATGAAGTGATTCCGGCTCTTATGTCAGGATGACTTCGAAGCTGAAAAGCTTTTTATAGCGGTGGGCGTTGTCAAATCCGCTCCCGCGTCTCCTCCCTGGCCGTCAGACTTTTCACCTGGCGGCCTTTTTTTATGGCTGAAAAGTGTATGTTGTGTTGCAGATCCAAAATATCATTGTTTCAGGCGCTTAATTTTTCAAGGTGGTATGGTGAAACACGTCCAGGCCGCGAAAGATTGAACCTGGGGCATCCTCGCGCGTCTGGCAATGGTTTTTTCATATAATTTGGAAGCACCGATACGTTTTATCACATATAAAAAAGTACTTGACAGTAAATCCGTATAAATTATCATTTTATATTAGTACCATGAAAATATTGAAAGACTTTTTTGTTAAATGGCGCAAATTTGGACTGAATATACTTTTAGCTGTCTGCCCGATTTTGACAATTGTTATCGACAAAAATGACGCAAACTGGATTTGGTATTTAGGGTCTCTTGTTGCTTTAATCATTATTTGTTTCATATGTATTCAATGGCTTGAAAATAAAGAAACCCACGCGAAAAAAGTTACTGACTTTATTATGTATATCAGGGGCGTCTACGATACTCTAAACTTTAAAAAAGACTCTTTGACCAGAATTATGATATATTTATTTGATAAGCAAAGCAAAATATTGAGACAAGTGACACCATACTATCCTGAACAGGACGATGACAATTATTATGGTTCATTTGTCAATGGTCTGCCAATTACAAAAGGTGTGGCCGGACAGGCCTATAGGGAAGGTAATAAAAATGACGATTTACCAATAATTCGTTATATTATAAAGAAAGGTATACCTTTTGTTAATCAAATGATGAACTTTGGTTTTACAGAGGCTGAAGCTAAAAAACTTCGTAGCGACAGGAAGAGTTATTTATCTATACCTGTCAAAGATAACCGAAGAAATGTTTTTGGTGTAATTTTTATGGATTCTGCTGAGGAAAATACGTTCGAACAACTCAAACGCGATGCAATACTTCCCAAAATAGCCTCATTCATGGTACCTTATCTAAAAGGATGTCAGAGATGAAAGAAAAGCATAGTATACAAGCGTTTATTCCAAAAGATGAGGGTAATTTTATTAAAAATGTAATTTCTACCAATGATTCTGAAATATTAATTATTCCTCGGAAAACTACTGATCAAATATTTACAGAGTATCCTGAATTAAATAGTTGTAATGAATCAACATCGATCAATAGCTCCAATTTGAAAAGTGCGATATTTATAATTTCAAGTCTACTTATTAAAAAAAAGAAAAAATAATCATTTCAGATCCCCTTTCTCATCAAACAGCTGCCCATACTCCGGCGCTCCATGATGATACATATCAACCGTGATTTTTATAGAACTATGCCCGAGCATTTTTGACACCTGGGCAATCGATACATTGCGGTCATTCAAAAGATAACTGCATAGTGAATGCCTTAACATATGGGGGTGAACGTGCTTTCCAATATGTTTGAGAGCTTGCCTTTTTAGTTCCCTGTAGAAAGCGGCGTTGTTCCATCGGTGGTGGTTCCTGGTTTCAAATAGATAGTGCTCGCCTTTGTAGAACTCCTGGAGCTTTTCAAACAGCGAAACCGGTATATTCAGGATTCTTTCTTTGCGGCCTTTGCCAAGAATCCGCAGGGCGACAAGCTGGCCGGACGGCTTGCAGTCTGAAAGGCGGAGATTGAGCGCCTCACTGATACGGCATCCAGTGAAGAAAAGAAACTGGACAAGTAAACTTACTCTTGTAGTGCAGTTTTTCAGGAGCGTTTCTACTTCATGCCTTTTCAGATATTTGGTTTCCCGGACGGCCTTGTCCGCCTTGATGACCGGTACGTTTTGCCGGAAAGCAGAATCAAGCGCCTCCTTGTAGACTGAATTGTACTGCTTGTCTCCGAGGGTCTGCATGATGGTTTTTTTCAGACCGACGCGCAAAAGCGACAAAGTGGCGGGCGCATAACTAAAAGCCTTGACCTTTAAGAACTCGTTGGCCTTGATGCAAAACTCTTGCACGTTGGCCGGTGCTTCACCGACGAACTGCAAAAACTCTTCAGAATGCTTCAAATAATGTTTGTCACAGACAACAAGATTATTCATGGTTCCCCCCTTGGATTGAGTTACAGCAATTTTTACAGCAATTAGCCAAAAACCTTTGGCAAGTGTTGTAAAGAGTGAAAGGGGTTTTTTGACGGAATTGTTTAAGTTCTCAAAGCTTTTTAAAAACTATAAAAAGCGATGGAAAGGGAAAATTGCGCTTTAAATGGCTTGGAAGGCTAAGGTAATAACCACTATACGACAGGCGCGTACTCGCAGCAGTCCGACTAATATATAAAATAAAATAATTTCAGGCAAGTGGTTAGGCTCACTTTTCGCTATCCCAGTTCTTTCAATTTTCCTCCTTTCCAGTTGATGAAATGAGTTGTTTTTATTATAGTTATTGGGCACCTCAAATTTATTATTTTTAAAAAATTGAATTTAAGGTGCCCAAAGGACGGTATACATGGGGTCAAGGGGTGAACTTTTTTCTTCACGGGCAATTTCCGGAAGACGAACCTATTTTTTCAATGTAAAAGAAAATCGCAATGGCGATGTTTTCCTGAATATTGTCGAAAGCAAAAAAAACGGGGAAAACGAGTTTGAACGACATTCAATTGTTGTTTTTCACGAGGACCTGGAAAGCTTCCTCTCTGGCTTCCAGAAGGCAGTTGACTTCGTAAAAACCAAATAATATTTTATTGGAATATCATCCCATGCGGAATGTCATCCGATGGATTCCCGAAGGTCCATATTTCATAACAAGCTCCCGGTGAAGTTTGCTTGGATAACCCTTGTGTTTTTCAAATGAATATTGCGGTTCTATCCTTGCATACCTCGTCATAAAGCGGTCCCGAGCGGTCTTGGCTATGATTGAAGCCGCCTGTATTTCAGGAATAAAGGTATCACCTTTTATAACAGCCTCGCATGGGAAACATGTACAGGGGACGAACTTGCCATCCACGTATACCATGTCTGGAGTTGCACCAAGGCAAAGAAGTGCCCGTTTCATGGCTAAAAGCGTGGCATTGTGTATGTTTATCCTGTCTATTTCCATGGGCCATGCCCATCCCACGCCTACAGCAACAGCCTTTGACAAAATTATTACCTCGGCCTTTTCTCTCTGTTTTGGAGAGAGCTTTTTGGAATCATCAAGAATTTCTTTTGGAAAATCAGGCGGGAGAATGACTGCAGCGGCTGTTACTGGACCTGCGAGGGGACCCCTGCCAGCCTCGTCAATACCACATACAATTTCAGGCATATCAATTCCTGCCTTTCCAGGGATTTTCAAAATTGGAAGAAAGCAGATCCGCTGGATTTGCGTCGCACATGCTTACCCGAAGTTCCCAGTGAAGGTGCGGTCCTGTGGCAAGCCCGGTATCGCCCATGAAACCTATGGTTTCTCCCTTCAGGACATAATCTCCTTTTTTAACCACCAGGGCTTCCATGTGGCAGTACATTGTTATGAGTCCCTGGCCATGGTCTATCATGACCATATTGCCGTACAATATAAAAAACGCTGCCACAATTACCGTGCCATGATTTGCCGCGCGTACTGTTGTACCAGCCGAATTGGCGATGTCCATTCCACGGTGACATGAGGCTACAAGCCCTGTTGTATAGACGCGCTGGCTTCCATATGGCGAACTAATGCTGCCTTCAGTTGGCTTCTGGAACGCTCCTGACCACAGCTGGTCAGGGGTGTGGGTTTGCATGGTTTTCGTGATAAAGTCAGCTTCCCTGACCAAGGCCTGGTTGTCCACAAAAAGACCTTCTTTTGACTTGGGAACTTCAATAAGTTCCTTTATGAAATCCTGTCGGGACACATTGATGCTTGTTGACACTTCAGCCGGATTCCCTGCCTGATCAAAAGCATTGACCAAAATAACAGCCTTGGCCTGTGGCGCAAAGATACTGACGGGGATAAGACAGCGATATATATTTTCCCCGGCGTCAACAACATCCCCATAAAACTTGCGTTGCAGCAGTGTTGCGCTCACTTGTGCAAGCGGTTCTGATGAACGCAGATATAGCGCAGCTGTATCACCCTGCAACACCGAGACTCGTGAAAGGGCAGTGCTGATTACAGGGGGAGTACGGTCCACAAAAAACAGGACTTCAATCTCTTTGGCATTATTTCTAAACGAACGGTCAATTACTCGCACTGATATCCTGTGCGGCCCTTCTGCAAGCTTTAAACAATCTATGTTGGTGCCACCGTAATAACCCTTACACATAATTTCAGTCTGGTGTACGATCTCTCCGTCAACAGCGATTTGCGCGTGAAGCAGGGATGTCTCTTTATCTGTTGCGTAATATGATATTGAGGCGGATTCGTTGTATCTGAAATTGTCCTGAATGCCTTCAATCATCAGTTCAGGCGGCCTGTCATCCGAGGCCTCGGGCCAGAGGAAGTAGACGGTGATCAAAATCAACAAGGTCCCTGCGGTTATTGCCGCAGTTATGACAACCCGCCTGTTCTCCAACAGACCCGCTATGAAATCCTTCAAGAACACCCTCCCCCGCATCCCCAAGTATTATTTGAGGGAAATCGTATCAAATTTAAACAGCAATGCAAAGTGTTTTATTGTATTGATTCAGAGTGAGTTTTAGGTATATGATTCGACACCGTTTTAAAAGACGGATTTTTCGCAAACTGGGAGCCAATATTGAACATAGAGAAGTTTCTTGTACCAGGTTTATTGTCGCTGTTTCCGCTAAGCGAGCTTAGAGGCGGAATTCCTTACGCAGTACTTGTAAACGGGATGGATCCTCTTATCGCCTTTTTTTTCTGCACTGTGGTCAATTTTCTTGTCATTCCATTTGCTTTCTTTTTTCTTGAGACAATCCACAAGTTTATGCTTCGCTTCAAACTCTATAAATCATTCTCTGATAAAATACTGGAGCGCGCCCGGAACAAGGTAAAAAAGGTTGTAACCAAATACGGATATTTCGGGCTTGCCATTTTTGTCGCAATTCCGCTTCCGCTCACAGGCGCTTACACGGGTGTTCTTGGCGCATGGATGCTTGGAATGGACAAGGTCAAGTCGATGATTGCAATAGCCGCGGGCGTGCTCACAGCCGGAGCGCTTGTTTTCCTGGCCATGTACCTGGTTTCAATGGGCTATGACTGGGCCTCTATATTCTTTCAGGTTCAGAAATAGAACATGCGTACCCAGTTTGATTCCATTCTCAACCAGGCCCAACAGCAGGCTGTTTCTACGATACAGGGGCCAATATTGATAATCGCGGGGGCGGGCTCCGGCAAAACCAGGGTAATCACCTACAGAATCGCCCACATGTTTGCATCAGGGATCCCTCAACGTGAAATACTCGCTGTGACATTCACCAACAAGGCCGCTGCCGAAATGCGGGAACGAATCCGGGAGCTCACTGGAAAAAAACTCAAAGAACTTACGATGTGCACATTTCACGCTTTCGGTCTTTTGATCCTGCGGCAGCATCATGATATCCCCGGCTACAAGCGTGATTTCACCATTTACGACGAGACGGACAAGGAATCCCTCATCAAGGAACTTGCTCAAGAGATGGGAATGAAAATGGACAACCAGACTGCCTATGGCATTGCCGGGGTCTTTTCACGCATCAAGACCGGTCGCTTGTCATGGGCTCCCCCGCACGACATTTATGAAAAGCTCTATAATGACTACTGCCATCACATGAAGCTTTACCACGCTGTGGACTTTGATGACCTCATCACTATCCCGCTTAAACTGCTTGAAGAGCATCCCGAAATACTTGCTGAATACCAGGAGCGCTATAGATATATCATGGTCGACGAGTTTCAGGATACATCTGACATACAGTACCGCTTCATCACCATAATCGCATCCGCACACAAAAATATCTGTGTCGTAGGAGATGACGACCAGTCCATCTACGCATTTCGCGGCGCGCACTTTGAAAACCTTCTCCGTTTTGAAAAAGATTTTCCAGGCGTTGTCGAGATCAAGATGGAGCAGAACTATCGCTCCACAAAGACCATCCTTGAGGCAGCCAATGCAATAATCTCCAACAACACAAACCGCAAGCCCAAGGCACTCTGGTCAGGCGGCAAAGAAGGGGAACTCATAACAATCCATTATCCCGAAAACGAGCGCGCCGAGGGTGATTTCATTGCGCGGCAGATAAGGTCGCTTTCCATCAGCAAGAGCATCCGCTACAGCGAAGTGGGTATACTCGTACGGACCAATCACCTTACCCGTTCGATTGAAGAGGCGCTTCTCGCCCATAATATTCCCTATGTTGTCTCGGGAGGCATCAGCTTTTTTAACCGGAAGGAAGTCAAGGATATCATTTCCTATTTGCGCGTTATGGCAAATCCCGATGATGACATCAACCTTCTCCGTATCATAAACACACCCAGACGCGGTATAGGCAAGGGAGCGATACTGGATCTCTTTAATGTCGCAAGGGAAAAATCATGCTCGCTTTATTCCGCCATGGTTCTTGTAAAAAGCGGCCATATCAACCACTTTCCGGCAAAGCTCGCGACCGAGATTTCCGAGTTTGTATCCCTGCTTGAATTGTACGCTGAAAAGTTTAAGGCTGGTAAAAAAATGCCCGAAACCCTGAAGGCGCTTGTTGACCACATCGATTACTGGACATTCCTGTTAAACCAAAACAAGAAGGAACAGATCGCCCGCTACAAGTACATGAATGTGGAAAACCTTGTCAACTCCGTGGCAGAGTATTCCTCTGATCCTGACAACCTCAATCCATCCCTGGTGGACTATCTCCAGCGCATAACGCTGATTTCTCTTGAGGAAAACAAGGACGAGGAAACAAAGGAAAAAGTCAATCTGATGACTGTGCACTCGGCCAAAGGCCTTGAGTTTGACGCGGTATTCATCGCTGCTGCCGAGGATGGTCTTTTCCCGCATGCAAGAAGCGTTGAGGAGGCAGAGGCCAACATTGAGGAGGAGCGCAGGCTCTTCTATGTAGCAGTCACACGCACCAGGAAAAAACTCTTCATCTCCTCATGCACACAGAGACGCAAACTGGGGAATGTCACAGAGACTCATCCTTCCCCGTTTCTTGAAGAACTCCCTGAACATCTATGCGAGGTTGTACACGAGGAGCCGGCTGTTGAGGCCGAAGAGGCAGGTGATTATTTCAGCAAATTGAAAGATAAATTCAAGGGTCCCGAGGTGTCCCAAATCAAGGCAAGTGATAAATAACCACTCGTGGGACACCCCGGAGTTTCGTTGTTTTTACAGGCCTTCCATCTGATAAAAAACCAGGCCCGAAAGCGGTTTGGGATAAAAATATGTGGATTTTCTTGGCATTTTCTCGCCAGCCTCTGACACTTGCAGAACTGATTCCAGGGGCGTGCTGTTTAATATGAAGGCCACCTGCATTTCTCCAGACCTGACCCGTGAAAACGCCTCATCAGCGTCCTTAACATATGAAACATTTGTCCCCTCAGCCATGGCTTCCTCTGGTATGCCCGCAAGTTTTGCCAAAACCAGAACATTCAGCACATTCACGTCCAGGAGCTTCCAGACATCAGTGCCGGAAGTTCCGCATATTTTTTTATAGGCACTTTCGTCCGAAAGCTCTATCAGGAGAAAACTGTTCTCCCCTGCAATTGACACGCCAAAAGAGGGCTTTTTCTTTTTTACAAGCTCCAAACAAAGCTGTTGCTGAGCCCCAAGTTCCTTGCCAGGAGCAAAGGGAATTTCCTTTACGGAAAAATACTTTGAAAAACCAGTCTTCATGCTGGATACAGCTTTCGCATCAAGCCCGTGCAGGAGTCTATGCGTTGGGAGCACAAAAAGACCCTCGTGAGAAGTGTTTACCAAAAACATCATGATGTAATCGAAGTCCGCATCATCCCCTGCTTTTGGCAGTTTTGCACGTTGCTGGTCCCTGATTGACAGCATTGTCTGGTAACGGTGATGGCCATCTGCAATGTATATCTTTTTATCAGCCATGGCCCTCTCAATCCTGGTTGTTATGCAAGGATCAGAGATACCCCAGAGCCTGTGCTGGACGCCGTTCTCCTCTTCCCTGTAGTCAACAATCGGTTCACCCGATTTTGCCTTTGCAAGCAGCTTGTCAATCTCTGATTGCGGATCCCGATAGAGCCCCCAGATGTATTCAAACTGGGTCCCCGTTGTCTGGGTCAGCCTTATCCTGTCCTCGACTGGACTTTTAAGGACTTTCTCATGAGGCAGGATTCTGCCCTCTGTATATTCAGAAAGGTGAACAAGGCCTATAAACCCCGAGAGCTTGCGCAAAATACCGTCAATAGTGAAAATCTCTTCATATGCAAAAAACCAGGGGTGTTCTGACTGGATAAGAACTCTTGATTTTTTCCATTCATCAAGGAATACCCTGGCCCGTGCATAACGGTTGTCCTTGTCTGTGTCATTCGGGAGTATTTTGTTCAAAATCAGCCTAATGACATTATTTGGATGCCTCTTGTAGTACTGCTCCTGCAGATCAGGAGAAATTACGTCATAGGGTGCGGAAAGACAAGCTCCTATGTCACCAACCTTTTCTTTGTTGTAGTGAAGCGCCCTGAATGGTTTTACACGGTTTATTATCTCGTTCATGAGTCCGTATTGTATCCATACTGATGCGGCTGTCAATATGGCAATTACCCCCTTGAGAAACCTGATGTTTTCAGATATTATATATTGGGGCAAAAGTTTTACTCTTATTAAAACGTGGAGTCGTAAAGGAAAGCATGACAGATACTTCAACTCTCAAAAAAACACCGCTATCAGCAATGCATGAAAAAAGTAACGCCCGCATGGTGGACTTCTCTGGCTGGTATATGCCTGTTCAATACACAACGGTAATTGAAGAGCATCTGCATACGCGCAGCAAAGCAGGGCTCTTTGACATTTCGCACATGGGAGAAATAGAGATACGCGGGGCGCAGGCGCAGCAATTCCTGCAGGCACTATTAACCGTGGACCTGGGCAGCCTCTCCCCGGACCGCTGCATGTACGCCCTCATCTGCCTTCATGATGGCGGTACTGTTGATGACTCCTTTGTATACTGCTTTTCCTCAACCAAATACTGGCTCGTGGTAAATGCCGCAAACACGGAAAAGGACATCGCCTGGCTGCGCGAGCATGCTTCTCATTTTAATGTATCCATCAGGGATATTTCTGATGAAACTGCAAAGCTTGACCTCCAGGGCCCTTTGTCGGAGAATGTCCTCGCATCCCTGTCTGCCTTTCCCATGATGATGCTTGAACGCTTTGACATTGTTAATATACGGATAGCCAATATTCCTGTAATGATCTCACGCACAGGCTATACGGGCGAGGACGGTTTTGAGATTTATTTTTCCGCCAATCAAGCTGAAAGTCTATGGACTGCTTTAATTGAAAAAAAAGACGCCGTTAAAGCCATTGGCCTTGGCGCGCGTGACACTCTTCGCATTGAGGCTTGCTACTCGCTTTACGGACACGAATTGTCAGAGGAAATTTCTCCAATTGAAGCGGGCTTGGGTTGGGCAGTTCATGACAAACAGGAAGACTATCCGGGAAAAGACATGCTTCTGACTCAGAAAAAAAAGGGAACCGCAAGGAAGCTCGTATATTTCATCATGGATGAAAAAGCCGTGCCCAGAGCAGGCTACGAAATATATTTCAAAGACGCTTGCATCGGCCATGTTACCAGCGGTACTTACGCACCAACGCTTGAAAAAATGATAGGTATGGGGCTTGTTTCAACACCGGTTCCAGCTGCAGGAGAAGCCCTGACTGTTAAAATAAGGGACAAACTGTATGGAGCAAAAATTGTCAAGCGCCCATTCTACAGCTACAAAGGGGGAACGGATTAAATGTCTGAAATGAAATTTGCGGAAACACATGAATGGATACAGGAGCAGGGAGGCATCGGCACCTGCGGCATAACCGATTTTGCGCAACACCAGCTCACTGACATCGTTTTTGTGGAACTTCCGCCAGTTGGCAGGACACTCGCCAAGGGGGAACGCGCCGCTGTT
>RPPD01000012.1 GCA_003818675.1 Spirochaetaceae bacterium | reverse complement strand
TGTCAATAATAAGTGATCAGGTCTGTGGTATTCAAGGATTTCCGGCTTGCTATGCTATTGCCTGTAAACAAGATTCCAGGTTGTGGATTCTTTGGCAAAGAGGATATTCTCAAGCGATTGCGAGAAACGGATACAGTTCTTTCCCTGGTCAGCTCCATTGTGAGACTGTATTGTGCCTGGGACTGTGACATCAACACTCACAAAAGAAGACTGCACAATAGCCCTGCCGTTTTCCATGGAAAAATCCAGAGCCTCATACCATGATGCCCTGCTCTCGCCAGGTTGCGGCAGCAGATATTCGTATTCCTCACGTGATAATCCAAGAATCTCCTCAAAAAATATGTGTACAAGTGTGTTGTTGAATGCAACGGAGATGTTGGTGGTGTTTCCGGTTGTACTATACCTGATAAGCCCGGTTTTTCGGAAGAACTCATGTGATGTCAATAAAGTCTGAATGTTTGAAAATGAAAATGCAATGCTAATATTCTTTTTACCATCTGACTGGAGCGAGTTAAGGCTGATATCCTGAAGACCTGCAAATGACTTCCTGATTTCAGTCTGGTCAAAAAGGGCTGCTGTATCCCTGTTTGGAAAGTATCCTGCGGCTTCACCAAGATCCAGGGCATAATCGACAAATTCCGGATTGAGCGAAATCGTGATAGTACAGGTTCCGCTTCCGTTTGGAGCAATGTTCAGGGTTTGTCGGGCCAGGCATGATGATAAAAGAAACAATACAGTTGCCAAAACAACCAGCAAAAGTGAAAATCGGATTGAAAAGTGTATTTTACCCATCAGAAACGAAACAACTTTCCGCTTGATTTGTAACATTTTTCCATGACAGTGGAGACAATAAAATCAGCATATCCTTTGATGTCTGTCTGACGTGAATAGATCCTGTTGATCATAATGTCTTTGGATTTCCATTCCTGGGCTGATTGCTCCATAAAGGATACAACTGTGTCAGTGCATAGCTTGTTGATTGTGTTCTTATCTGAATCCTCGGGATCATGCTGGACAAGACAGATTGCGCCTGTTTTTTCCTCGGCAAAATGTGAAAGCAGCTCCCTGGTGAGAAAAATGGTGCCTTTTATCCACTTGTCAATGGCGTTTTCAATGTCAATATATCTTGTCTCATTAAGCGATGAGGTAATTGTTCCAGGTGAAAGCAGTATTAGGGCGGCATCAATGCGCTTGAAGCGGCCTGTACCCTGGAGAACCACGTTTTTTGCTGAAATGGGGGATTTCCTGTTCCATGGCGATATTACAAGGGGTTTTTTTTTCATACCCGAGTAATCAGTTTTTTGCTGGTCGTGTGATGGTGCGGCAATGACTGAAAGCCCTTGCTGCACAAGATTTTTTACCAGGGATAGTCCCAGGGAAGTGTCGCTGTCTGTACAAAGAATCGTATTCATATAGGATGACCATCATAGCGAGGAACCAGCAAACCGTCAACCGACATGCTAAATGACCTGTATTCATGAGACAAAGAGGAAAAAAAGAGGATTGCATAGCCGCTTTTGTCTGTATAAACTGATGAATTGCCGGAGGAAATAACGTGAAAATCGCGATTGCCCAGATGAACAGCACTATTGCAGATTTCAAGGGAAATGCGGAAAAAATATTGACGTTCACACATGCCGCAAGGAAAAAAAATGCGGATCTTGTTGTTTTTCCCGAACTCGCGCTCTGCGGCTATCCTCCCATGGACCTCCTTGACCAGGACAAATATGTGGATGAGTGCCTCAAGCATTTGCGTCTTCTCCAGCACGAATTGCCAAAGGATATTGGGATCATTTTGGGTTATATTGACAGGAACAGGGAGACAAATGGAAAATCCCTGGTCAACACTGCCTCGCTCATTTATGAAAATACCATTCAATTCTCGCAAAACAAGACATTGCTTCCAACGTATGATGTATTTGACGAGGCACGCTATTTTCAACCCGCTTCACAGCGTAAAATATTTAGCTTCAAGGGAATCAAGCTGGGAATTGCGATCTGTGAGGATGTCTGGTGGGAACAGGAGCGTCATGAGGGTGAGCGCTATCCTGTTGACCCTGTTTCAGAACTTTTAAATCTAGGAGCCAGACTTGTAATTGTGCCATCGGCCTCGCCGTTTTATTCAGGTAAACCCATGATACGTAAAAATCTCTGTGTTGACATCTCCAGCGCCTCAGGTGTTCCCGTAGCATACGCAAATATGGTGGGTGGTAATGACAGCCTTATTTTTGATGGACAATCAATGTACATCTCCGGGTCAGGTGAAAGCCATGCTGTCGGGAAAGCATTTGAGGAAGACCTCCTTGTTGTGGATACAGATAAAAGTGCGTCACAGGCTTTGTTTCAATACAGCAAGTATGAGGAACTCATGCATGCCCTGGTACTTGGTATAAGGGATTACTGCAGAAAATGCGGCTTTTCCCGCGTACATCTGGGGCTTTCTGGTGGAATAGATTCCGCGCTTGTGGCAGTACTTGCGACCATGGCCATGGGTAAGGAGAATGTTACAGCTTTTTCACTTCCATCAAGATATTCTTCGGAGCACAGCAAGTCTGATGCTGCAGAACTTGCCAAGCGTCTTGGCATCAAGATCGTAACTGTTCCTATTGAAACAGCTTTTTCATCTGCATTGCAGGCCTTGGCACCGGTATTTGAAAAAAAAGCGCCAGATACCACAGAGGAAAATCTACAGGCACGCATTCGCGGACTTTATCTCATGGCGTATGCAAACAAGTTTGGATCTGTTCTGCTTAATACAGGCAACAAGTCAGAACTCGCCACAGGATATTGCACACTTTATGGGGACATGTGCGGAAGCCTTGCAGTAATTGGTGATCTTTTCAAGACAGAAGTATACGCCCTGTGCAAAGAAATAAACTCGCGATACGGCTACATACCTGAGTCTATAATTACAAAACCGCCTTCAGCGGAACTCAAACCTGACCAGACTGACCAGGATACACTGCCTCCATACGAGAAGCTGGATGACATTCTGCGTGAATACATCATCAACAATATGTCTCTGGAGGATTTGTGCGCCAAAGGATATGAAAAGGCATTGGTACATAAAGTTCTATTGATGATTGGCAAGGCAGAGTACAAAAGAAGACAGGCGCCGCCAGTGCTAAAGGTTTCCGAAAAGGCATTCGGCATGGGGCGGCGTATTCCCATCGCCAGGAAATTTTTTGAATAAAGCCTGATTATCTCACTGGAGTTTCATCGTATTTTATTCTATATCTCTTCGCAATTGAAACTCCGGGGTGACCAATTGCATTTGAGAAAATATTACAATGGACCTTGGACACCCTCTGTATATTTCTCGAAATCCTGAAGGCTGTAGCGGTTTATGATAATAGCCCTGTTTATTAGCAGAAGGTTGCTGGAAAAATCCGTCTGGCGTCGCTCGGGAATAAACTTCAATACGGTTCTGTTTTTCTCCCTTCCTATCCATTCCCTGAAGCCATTACTCTTTTCAAAAATCTCGTTTAATTCCGAATAGCTGGTATCGACAAATTTTTCTATCTCTGAATACAACTGGGGATTGACTGATTTTGTGTAGGAGTGCATGTCCAGCAGTTCCCTGAACTTGACCAGATGTTCGTCATAAAGAGTGACAGTCAATACCAGCTCCTTTAGTGACACTTTTTTCCGCTCTATTTTACCATGCTGTGTCAGATATGAGAAATGGATATCCCCGCCTCCAAACATGCTGTCTTTACCAGTGAAGATGTTTTTCAAAAAGTAAAACAAGCGCCTGAAAAACGAGCCATGCAAAAGTACCTGCCTGGCTTCCCTCAGGAATTCGGCAATGGCCAGAAGATTTTCATGCTGCGTACAATACCTGAGAGCGATTTCCTTGAGTCTGTACGCCTTGCCAAATGCAGTTTTCTTTTCCTGTATCTCGTATTTGAGGGTCATTTCTCCCGCTAACTGATGTTCGTTTTTTTCCAGGTCTGCAATTATGATCAGATTGAGCTCGGGATTGTTTTTTAATCCGAGTTCTTGGCATTTGCGGCGAAGGAGGTCATCGAACATATCGGGTTCTTCCTTGTAGCGTGCGTATGTTCCGATGATAATGCGGGCTGGATTAAAAAGTGTCACGATATATTCATCCGATAAAATCATCTCCAGCCTGTCAAAGAACGGTGTGATGTTTTTTTCTATTCTGTCCTCGATACTCTGCTTTAGTGCAAATGCGAGCTCTTTCTGTTGTTTCGCCAGCAGATTGACAGATGGGGTTGAGAACTGTTCTGTCAGAAAGGCCAGTAGAAAGGTATGTGCCGTGCGGATGACCCGTATATCCATAATATCAATAACGTGTGGATCGGAGAGATATGAATTCTGGATCGCATATAGATTGTTGATGACAGCAATCAGCGTGTTTGAATTGAAAAGCGCATCATCGTGGATGTTCTTGGGTATAAGGTCTGGTACTGAGATTCTGGTGGATTTGCTGTTGACCCCATTCTTCCATTCCTTATCATTTGAAAATGCATACGGGAAAAGGTGGTTCCGAAGTCCCTCAAGGGATGTGATTACCTGGAAATAGTATGAAATCAGGTAATCCTTGGCCTTGAACAGTTTTTCCCTTTCCATGGAGAGAAACTTGGGTAGATCTTTAAACGACATCTACTTAATCATAATCAATCCGCAAGCTGTGAGCAACTTATTTTGGGAGAGGCCGGTCTGCCCTATTGCCTCACGAATTTATCTAACCGAAATGAAAATGGTTGCCTCACGAAAAATCTAACCCAAAATAGATAAACTACCTCTGGGGAGGAGGTGGTGGAAGTGAGGCTGGAATTGAGCGCCAGGAATGCGGTAACAAGGGAAACGCATGCGCTCGGCATTGAAAGGACAGATGCGGGTATTGAGAAACTGCAGGACTTTTTCGTTTTTTGAAGCGGTATGGGACAAACTTTCCAGGATAAGCGCTGGTACCATAGACCGGATGCTCAAACATCATATCCCAGTACGGAGAGGAACCGACTGGAATGACGCAGTTCCAGGTTATTTTGAAATAGATCTTGTAGGACATGACGGATGGGATGCAAGCGTGGTACTTTCGCTACGATACCGAGGAGGAGGTGGCGCTATTGAATGAATTGTACGCACAGGGCAGGCTGCAGATCAATTATTTCCTGCCCTCCATGAAACTGGTTGAAAAGGTCCGGGTTGGAAGCAGGGTGACAAAAAAGTACGATGAGGCGAGAACTCCGTATCAGAGACTCCTTGAATCGGGAATACTCACCGTGGAAGAGGTCGCCAAAGCAGAGAACAAGTTTTTGATCCTCAATCCCGTTGCCATACAGTGAAAGATATGTGATCTGCAGGATGAACTGGAAAGGATGGTGGCGAGGAAACGAAGAAACAAAACCGCCGGATTCGTACGGAGGGCGAATTAGGGGGGGGTATCGTAACACCTCCCCGGTTCGGAAAATCGATTGTAGGGAATCTATGAAAAAGAAAAACCGGAGATGTCGGGAAGAAAGGACGAAATGCCTTGAAATCTCCCGAAAACTGTGAGAAATTACGGTTAGATTTTTTTCGTGAGGCAATTCGCATGCTTGAACTCTGGGATAAATCGGTGTATAATAACAAAAAAGGAGGGAGTAGTTATGCCGGGGAGGGGAAAACTGCTTTTCTTTTCAATACTTGCAATTTCAGCTTCTGTGCTTTTTGCTCAGGATGCTGGTTCTGAAAGAATAAACTATGCTGATTATTTTACCATGCCAGAAACAGACAAAGATATAATTTTTGTCTTCTACAACAACTATATAGACAAATCAGATCAAAACCAGTTTGCTTATGCATTAATGTACGGCCTGGAGTATACATATGGCAGTTCGCTTCAGGGCAAGACCCTGTCCGTGGGCATATACTTCAGCAACGGAAGCGGCAAAATCTATCTTGTTCCCAAGAACGTTTATGCCTCGTTCCGCAATAAGTCAATCACCTCAGATCAATTGTTCGCAGCTATGACCATAAGGGATGTGAAATTATAAATTATTGGTTCAGAACTACGCCCGGATCGCTAGTTTTCCAGCAGGATAATTTCCACGCGGCGGTTCTTTATTCTGCCTGCCTCGGTTGAATTGTCAGCCACGGGTTGTGTGGCACCCTTGCCAATTGTTGTCATCTGTTGATCTGTTCGCACACCCTTTTTAAGCAGGTAGTCCGCAACTGCCTTTGCCCGTGATATTGACAATTCCATCTGTGCTTTTTCAGTTCCCCAGCGTGCAGCGTGTCCAATGACTGCAAGGTCGCGATCAGGATATTGCTTTAGAATATCGGCGATATGGTCAAGTTTTTGGCGTTCAGAGGCCATGAGTATGTCCGAGTTGGGTTCGAACTGGATGTTGTCCAGGGTTATCTTTACACCCTCGTCAACTGCCTCGACCTTGACATCCGGAAGCTGTTGTTTCTGTATTTCATCGGTAATTGCCTTGCGGGTCTGTTCACGGTCTAAGGTTTCAGCAGCAATGACCTCGCCATGGGATTTTCCAATGAATTCAATTTCATCGCCAGTGGAAAGATAGTAAAGTATATCAAAATCATCATCATACGATGACACTTTTCCAATCGCAGAATCCCAGTAATATGTCATCTTTACTTCACCGGCCATTGCAACAGGGTAAATCTGGTTTTTAGGAGGTTGGGTTTGCAGCCGCAATTTATGGTAATAGGAATATGTGACTTTGAACTGGTCAAGGCTTTTGCCATTGACAGTTGCCTTTCCGATGTACATGTATTGAATACTTAATGGAACTATATATGGTGTATTTATTCCCCAGGGTCTTCGCAGATCATGGACTTCCTGTGCGGGGGCTGTCCAGGAATTACCGGTTTTAATATCCCCGGCCGGGAAGGAGGGGATATTGCGTATCAGGGGGTAAAGGTATTTGGAATCCACTGTCTGTATGCCGGTATTGTCCTGCCAAAATTCAGTAAAAAATTCTTCATCCAGTGTAAAGCTTCCCTCGGCTTCACCGTCACGTATGGAAACCTGGTTAATGGCAGAAAGCCTGGCCTTGTTGCTTGTGCTTTCAAGAATGCTCACGGCAATTTTATTGAGAATAGACGCTGAATTTGAAAACTCTCCATTGACATAAACATTTTCATTTACCGTGGTCACAATCCGGTATTTTTCATCCTTGGTAAACTTAAATTGGAATGTCTCTGAAAACACAGGCTGAATGCAGGCGAGGAGTACTGCAAGCAGAAAAAAGGCTTTTCGTTTCATAAGATCCCCCTTGTATGTATCGGCATCCATGGGGGTTGTTCTTGACAAAAGGTTTCCATCCATTATATTTTATTGACAGTGTTTTAACAGTATTGTGGTCGATGCCCACTGGATGAGTGCAAATATAGATTGTGCATTTAATCATACAGTGAGCAGCGGCAAGAGCATCGGGAGCTCCTGGAAGCGTTCTTCCCTCCCTTTGTCGCACAAATCCAAGCGAATTTGAAAGATGTTTCAACCATTATGCAGATTGGAAAAAAACACGGGCGCCTTGGCCCTGAGATTACACAGTACCTGAATGAAGCCGGCTTTTCCAAGCCGACACTTCTGCAAGAGACTGTGATACCCGCGGTTCTGGAAGGCCGCGATATATCTGTTGAATCGGGAAACCAGCGCGGTAAAACACTCTCAATGGTCATTCCGCTGGTAATGAAGCTCAAACCCGAACATTTGGGAATTCAGGCGCTCATTCTCACCACAAAACCCGAGCAGGCTCAGAAAAGCGTAAAATATTTAAAAAAGCTTCTCAAGGAAAAGAAAAATCCAGAAGATGCTGTTGTAATCGGATTCACCGACCTCATCAAGAAGGAAGCCCACCAGTTGGAGAATGCACCGGCAATCGTGGTTTCAACCCCGAACAGGTTCATTGACCATATCCGCCGGGGCCCGGTTGACCTGTCAATGATTGACTATATCTTTATTGATGAAGAGGAAAATAGAACAGAAGAATTTGAGAACGACATTTTTTTTATTTTTTCAAAAATTAGCAGGCAATTTCAGACCGTCCGTTTCAGTTATCCGGACCAGCAAAACGGGGACCGTATCTCCCAGCTTTTAAAACGGCCGCTATTTATACAAAAAAAGGATTTCGCAGCAACACAGAATGAAACGGTTTTTTCCGTATGCAAAGGGACTGATAAAACTGAAATGCTCTCAGGGTTGCTTTATTGTCTTGGTGCTGAAGCACCAATTATTCTGGTGCGTGGAATTGAGGAGTCTATTAATGTGGTAAAGGACCTGAAGGGTTTCAAGCTTCAGGGTTATGCCATTGATGCAAAGACGCCAAATGATAAAAAGTCCAGGTATTTCAGCTTATTACGAACACAGTCAGTTGATTATATTGTCTGCGAGGTGGGAGGTTTTGCGGACATCCGTGGAGAAAACTTCAGCCATGTTTTTATTTATAGTGTTTCTGAAAATGAGCACCTTTATGAAATTGTCCGCAATCCAGAGATCACGGGATACGAGCTTAAGGAAGTGATCACCCTCATTACTGAAAATGAAGCGGTATTACTTGCCGAAATTGCACAGAGAGGAAAAATAGCAATGCAGAACAGAGAACAACCCAGGGATATTGAGATGTTTAAAGCCGCGGCCAAGAGATTAATCCAGGGAATGCACGAGCATCTTGACCAGGAAGAATTTAAAAAAATCGTGACGGCAGTAAAGAAGGCAGTGCCATTCGGCCAGCGGACATTGTTTGCCTCATATCTCTTTCAACAGGCCATGGGAAAGGCTCCTGTTGCGCAGGCAGGAGCGCGGAAACCCGGTTTTACGACGCTTTTTGTCAATGCCGGGAGGAGCAGGGATGTATCAGGTTCCGAACTCAAAGCCTTTTTCTGTGACAACTTGAGAATAGAACATTCCATGATTAAGGATGTCAGGGTGTTTGACAATTACTCTTTTGTGGAGATAGATTCCAATACAGCAGAACGTGCAATTGAGGTGCTCCATGACAAGGATTTCAAGGGCAGACCACTTGTTGTGAATTTTTCCAGGAAAAAACCGGAGAGAAAGAGTTTTGGACCTCGTCGAAAAAGATGATTGCGAAGCCATCCGTGGCTTTATTGCTAAATATAGCAAGTTTGAGATTGAAATCGGCAGCGGCAATGGTCATTTTCTGGTGAATTACGCCCGCAGAAATCCGGAATGCGGATTTATTGGCATTGAAGCCAAAAAGAAACGTGCTTTGAAAATCCATTGCAAAATTAAAAATGCGCAACTGGAAAATGTCATTGTTTTTCACGGAAGCGCTGAGAGTTTGCTGGATCTTCTGCAACCATGCTCATGTGACGCCTTGCATGTATATTTTCCGGATCCGTGGCCCAAGACAAAGCATCGCAGACGGCGTTTCATGAAAAAGGAAACCCTCGAACTGTTTGACAGCTTGCTTAAACCGCATGGGAAAGTATATTTTGCAAGTGATGTATTCGATTATTACTTACAGGTAAAACTTTTGGGGATTCTTTCACCAGTGTTTAATATATCCAGCGAGATGATTCCGGAAGATATGGGAACATCCCTGTTTTTGCAACGTACTGTAGCCGCAGGAAAAAAAACTCACTGGATTGTGCTGGAAAAAGAGAAATGATCTCCGGTTGGTTTACTGGATCAGAAATAACCTTAAAAAAATATATACCAGTGAGAAGTTTATCAGAAGCCCGGAGAAAAAGCACAATGCAGCCGTGATTCCCATCCGCCCTGATTTGTGGCTGCACATATTGGCCAGTTCTACAGGATTGCCCGCAATACAGAGGAATTCTACCATTGGATCCGATGACTTTTTTATAATGTCTTTGTCGCGGATACCAAACACATAGTTGACTCCCTCCTCAGCTGGCAATCTTGCCAAAGAATGAGATCTGATTTTCATGTCCTGATTGATGTGAAGCAGAGTCATTTTGTCGCCGGGTTTCCATTTTATCATGCAATATTCCTCATTATTGTGGAGGCGCACGCTGGCATACGGTCTGGAGAAATCCTCATCTGGTCCAAAGTAACGAAGGGGTAATTTAAGGAGGTCACGCTCAGAGCGGAGTGACCTGGAACGCTTCCAGAAATGGATATATAGAAAATACAAAAAAACTCCTGGCGGGATCAGAAATACCACGGGAAAAGTTGCGAGTGTGACTGAGACTGCGGCATAAAGGCGGAGTGCAGTATTCTGCAGTAAAAAATATGATATTACAAGCAGGATGAGTGTACCGAAAACAAGCGAGATGGGTGTAAATTGGTTAAAGTATTCATTCTTTTGCCTGCCGCTCCAGATGCTTCTTTTGAGCAAGGTCTCCTTTTTTCCATCATATATGACCACAAGGAGGTCTTCCTTGTTATCTTCACGGAAAACCAGTTTGCCCCCGTCATTAAAAAGCTTGCCAAAGACAAATACCTGGATCCCGGAGGACAGGGAATATATCTTTTTCCAGGGGAGACAGTCAGGTTCATCATCAGGAAGCATATTCTCCGCTTGTTCAATGCTTGAGGAGTTTAAATCCACGGGCAGGGAACGGAGAAGGTAAACAGAAATGCCTTGCACATCAATTCCAACGGTCATACTGCCGTCTGTAATCCAAAGACGATTGTCATTTTGAATGGACTCAAGAGTGCCAAAAAAACGGTATTCCCCAACTACAGACATTTTATCGGATTTAGAAACAAGTGAAAAATCCGCCATCTCTTTTTTTGAAGCCGATATGAGTTTCTGCCTGAACTTGAACCACTGACCCTTTATAAGAAAAGCGCCAAGACCGGGGATAAGGCCAAAGAAAAGGAATGCCACAAAAAACAGTAAAATGATAATAATTGCTATCAACCTGTCAATCCTCCAGTCTTTTTATAGCATTCTAACCAGGTAAAGTGTATGGTATTTTAGAAAAAAAGTGAAGGTATTGAACAAAGTGGCGAAATACCGTAGTGTACTGTATCATGATTGAGAGAATTATTGTCGGGGCGCTTCATACGAACTGCTACTTTTTCTCATTCAATAAAAAAGATTGTCTTATTATTGATCCTGGCGGGGACGCAGATAAAATAATCGCATCGATGGAAGTCCTCAACATGATCCCAATCGGGATTGTCTTTACACATGGACATTTTGACCATACTGTTGCGGCCAGTGCAATCAAGGACCATTTCCTTGGGAAATCCAGAAGAATGAAACTGGCTATCCATTCAGCAGACAGGACTTACCTCGGAAGGGCCGCAGAACGGAACAATCGGAAACATTTTTCCATTCTTGGGGACGATGCTGAAAAGGAGTTTGAAGCACTTTTTATTCCAATTCCTGAACCGGATATACTCCTCAAGGAAGGTGATGATGTTTTCAAGAGCGGTTTAAAGGTCATAGAAACCCCTGGTCATACCCAGGGAAGCATCTGCCTTTATTCCAAAAATGAGAATATTCTTTTTTCCGGGGATACACTATTCTTCGAAAGTATCGGCAGAACTGATTTGCCTGGTGGTAATGAGCGGGCAATACAGAAAAGTCTTCGTGAAAGAATACTCTGTCTCCCGCCTGAAACCCAGATTTATCCAGGTCATGGTCCGCTTACAACGCTTGAAAGGGAGCTAAAGGGAAACCGGTTTATTCATGGTATTGCTTGAGGGGCTGAATAAAAAATTATACTAGAATATTGATAAGTGTTCCAGTTCCCGGCACAGGGGTTGGTTTGTAGAAGGGCTGACTTTCCATTACATGTACTTTTTGCTCAAGGCTTCCAATCAGCCTGTCTACTCCAATTTCCCGGACAGTCTCAAATGACATAGGGTTGATTCTCTTGCTTCCTGCACTGACAAGTCTTTCTATCATTGAATCAAGAACTCTCAGTTTAAAGACTGGAATTCCCTGGGTATCGCCCCTGGCCGGGACGCCAAGGACATGCTTGAAGACCGCGGTTCCAGACATTATAGGAGTTACTGGAACAGTAACCCTGCGCTGGGCCATATTTGGAGAAATGAAATGCTGGTAAAGGTGTGAAATATTGGCAATTCCCTGTATCACCTTACTGCTCCTTATATTTATATTATCGGAACAATATGTGAATGCGATAACCGGGGAAATTAAACGTAATCTACAGGAGATTTGGCCATTTTTAGCCGTAACAATAAAAAAACCTGCCCAAAGCAGGTTTTTTATTTATTTACTCTGTCATTTTATCTGTTTCTAAGCTCTTCCGAAGATTTACATTTTATACAGAGTGTGGCATATGGAATTGCGTCCAGGCGTTCCTTCGGAATTTTGTCACTGCACTTTATGCACTGGCCATAATGGCCATTCTGGATTCTGGAGAGCGCGCTATCAATTAGCCGGAGAGTTTTCAGTTCCACATTGCCAAGCGCCTCCAATATTTTCCTGTCGATGTCATCCGCGGCGATATCCGCAAGATCCTTAGGATCAGTATCCTCGATGAGCTCATTGAATTCTTCATTTTCAGAAGCGAGGTTTTGAAGAATCTTCTTTTTCATGTCCACAAGAGTATCCTTCATCTTCTGTAGATATCGTTTATCCATCCCAACCTCCTGGGGTTTATTTGATTTTTTGTGCAAACGAATATGGCCTAAATCAGAAAAATTGTCAACTAGTATAAAGGCGGATGTAAATCTTATTCAGCAATAACAGAAAAAGGCCTCCAAATCCTGGTGTAATGCACCTATGGTTGACAAAGCAGTACTGTTGTCATAATAATACTGAATCGAGGTTGTTGTGGCAAAAGAAGAAGCAATTGAAGTCGAAGGTATCGTCAAGGAATCCCTGCCAAATACCATGTTCAGGGTGGAGATCACCAGCGGGCATGTGATACTGGCCCATCTTTCAGGAAAAATGAGAAAACATTATATCCGTATTGTTCCAGGTGACAAAGTGAAGGTTGCGCTTTCCCCTTATGACCTCACCCGCGGCCGCATTATTTTCCGCGAACATTGATCAAAGAATGGGATATTTGAGACATCCCATTCTTTGACAGATCTGTTATGACCTGTAGGCGCCATTTTCCTTAACATAATCATAACTCAAATCCGCTCCGTAAACTGTAGCTTCATGAGAACCGCTGTTGAAATTTACAGTAATGTCCACAGTACGGTCATGCGGAGGATACTTGCCCTCAAGTGTGTATGAACAGGATTTAAGGTATTCGCCCAGCTTTTTTTCCTTTTCAACGTCCAGGGTGAATCCATTGTTGGAAAAAATCACGGTTTCGCCCAACATCAGCGAGAGTTTTTCACGTGAAACCGTCTTGCCTGCATTTCCGAAATAATCCCCAAGCGCGCCAATAATCCGTCCCACGTTTGCGTCATTCCCGAATATGGCGGTTTTTACCAGGGGGGAATTGACTATTGCCTTTCCAGCCTGGATTGCGATTTTTTCCGATTGCGCATTTTTAACCATGACGCGGATTACGTGCTGTACACCCTCTCCATTGCGAACAATAGACTCGGCAAGTTTTTGACATACGCCAAGCAGGGCTTTTTTGAAAGCAGCTTGATTTGTCAGTGGCTTTTTATTGGAGCTTGCAATCAGGACCATGTCGCTTGTGCTCTGGTCGCCGTCAATTGATATTCTGTTGAAGGTC
>RPPD01000011.1 GCA_003818675.1 Spirochaetaceae bacterium | reverse complement strand
GAATCAGGCCTGTTGCCGCAAGGATCGCGATTCCGGCTGAAAGTGTAAAGACCGCAGTCACTGTTGTAAAAACGATGATCTCCGCGGCAAGTTCGCGGTCACTCCCCATTGACTGGGCCATGGCAAATGACGCAACCGCGGTTGGGCATGCTGTAAGGATGAAGAGTATTCCCAGGGCCTCTCCACGAATGCCCAGAAAGAGCGCGGCGGCAATTATCAGGGCAGGCGCGGCGATTACCTTGATGAATGAGGAGACCAGCGCAGGCCAGAGGGATTTGCCCGCGCGCTGGAAGCGCAGGGTTGCGCCGATTGAAACAAGTGAAAGCGGCAGTGCGATGGCGCCCAGCTGTGAGATCGCGTCATCGAATATTTTTACCACATTGCTTGCCACTGGAATTACGGCAAGGCCGGAAAGTTCCCGCTGAAACAGTGCAAAGGGCATGGCGCACGCAACGGCTATAATCAGCGGATTTCTGATAATTTCATAAGCTACTTTCTTCAGGGTCCCTTCCTGCTTCTCTGCAGAAAACCATGTGAGTGCTACGATGGAAAGCATGTTGTACGCTGGAAGGGCGAATGCCAGAAGAATGGAACCGTGACGAAGTCCTGCTTCGCCAAAGGCCTGGCCCATGACCGCAAGACCTATGATGGCAAAATTGGAACGGAAGGAGCCCTGGATGAAAGCACCCCTCGCATTGCGCTCTTTTACAACTGCTGCGGAGAGAGCCCAGGAAATGAAAAAGACAACGATGATTGAGGAGAGCAGAAGCACCAATTCAAGCGTAGAGAAAATCTGGTAGAAATCCGATTTGGAAATACTCCTGAATACCAAACATGGAATACAGACCAGAAAGACAAAATTTGAAGTGAGCTTGATGAACTCTTCAGTGATCACCTTCATTTTTTTTAGAACAATGCCAAGGGTGATGATGAAAAATGACGGGACCACAGAATTTATCGCAAAGCCTATATGCTCCATTTCTACTCCTGCAATGCGTCACAGAATCCGAAATTCAAGGATGCACAGATGCCAGCCGGCGGAAAAAGACACGGCAAAAACTCGGTCACAAGGTTAGAGGAATGCTCGGGATCAGGCCATTCGCGGTAGGCAATGAATCCACCCAGCAGAACCTCGCTGAAAAAGCATCCTGCATTGGAAGGAATCCCGTCTCCATCCATCTCGCCGAAAAAACCGCGGATGCCGGTCTGGATGATGATGCCTGCTCCGAGGTTGACATATCCGGCCCTGATTGAAATGGGAATGGAGAGATATTGATTGCCGGGAATATCCACAAAGGAAATAAAATTGATTGTCAGCTCAACCAGGCTGTATCCGAGAATGACTGAAAATCCAAAACCTATCTGGCCTGGATAGACATAATGCCACCTCAAGCCGCCGTTATGGCCAAACGGGAATGTGAAAGTGTAGCTGAAGTTAAACTCATGCCAGTCTATGTTCTCAAGAGAAGGTGGAAGAGAAAAGAGGGGAAGCCCGGAGAGCAGGAGCAGCAAAATAATAAAAGAAAGTTTTTTCAACCGGCCTCCCTTTGTACTGCGAAGGGTATCATAAATCAGATTATGGCGCAACAAACGCATATGAAGTATAATTATTCAAAGGAGTGTGCGATGAAAACTGCATGCAGACTTTTTATAACAGCAAACCTTGTGTTTCTGCTGCCTGTGTTATTGATTGGAGAAACAGACAAGCGGACATTTGTGCTGGATGTGCTGAAAACTCATTCGCCTGCGGGCTACGCCATAATGAACGGATTGGAAACTGCACCAGAAACAGTCCGCTATGGAGTCTATTCGCGGAGCTTCAAACACGATGACCTCTATTTTTTTATTGATGGTTATGATCCCGAGTCCATGGTTCTCTGCATGAATGCATGTGTCCATGAGAACAACCACTCATATACCGGCCAGATGGCGTATATCCTTAACAACAGAATAATGGAAGAAACGGGCAGTGAATACTATGCCTTTTATCTGGGGAATGAAACCGCTATCCTGAAAATGGGCGATACATTCCCCTCGTCCGAATTGGGGCCAGGGATTCCCCAGCACCTTCGTTCAGACAGGTATGATCTATATATCAAGGGCAGGACAGAAAGTGATACAACCCAGAAGCGCGGGATTTACGGGCTTTTGGACGAGTTTAACTCCTATTATGCAGGAACCCAGGCAGCTTATGACATGCTCCATTGGTACAAATTGCAGAAGGAACAGGACGGCAAGCGCTGGGCTGATTTCATGAAAAAATATATGGATACAGATATCAATCTTAAAATTATTTCGCATAATCCCGCAGTAACTGCAAAATTGTGGGCAAACATGGAATTGCCCTACACCAGGATTACTGTTAATGGAAAATACACGGATATCCTTTTGCCGTGCATAAACGAGTATTACAAGCCCTTTGCTGACGAAATGAAAAAACCCGCGTATGTTGAAATGCTCGCGGTACTTTCACGCTGACTCAGGCGCCAGGCAGTATCGCATGACCTTTTTCAGACGGATCCTTTCATACATGAAACCCTATCTCCTGTTTGCGGTACTCGGCCCGCTATTCATGGTGTTGGAAGTGGCCATGGATTTATTCCAGCCGCGCCTCATGCAGAACATTATTGATATTGGTCTTGCTTCCATGGACCTGGAGTATATTCTGTGGATGGGGCTCTTTATGGTCGTTGTGGCGATTGCAGGCCTTGGTGGCGGAGCCGGGTGCTCATACTTTGCCACTGTAGCTGGAGTCAGCATGGGAACCGACCTGCGCAGGGAAGCATTTAAAAGGGTGCAGGAGCTGTCCTTGCGTGATCTGGATCATCTGCAGACAGGGAGCCTGATCACACGCCTTACAAATGATATCATTCAGGTTCAGGAAATCAGCATCATGATGATGCGTATACTCGTGCGTGCACCGCTGCTCATAGTTGGAAGTCTTGTGATGGCGATAATATTAAGCCCAAAACTTTCATTGATACTCGCGGCACTGATCCCGCTTTTGCTTTTGGCTGTTTTCCTGATTATCCGCAAATCATTCCCTGTGTTTGGCGAAGTGCAGGAAAAACTTGACGGGCTTAACACTGTGACAAGGGAAAACCTCGCAGGGGTCAGAGTGGTCAAGGCATTTGTCAGGCAGGACCACGAGAAAAAACGCTTTGGCCAGGCCAACCAGAAGCTTGTAAAGATCACGGAAAAGGCTGCGAGGATTGTCGCGCTCATTCATCCGATCATGGTTTTGCTGTTAAACGGCGGCATCATCCTCGCTGTGTATTTTGGCGGAAAATTATCCAGTGATGGTGAACTCTCAACCGGGCAGCTGATGGCCTATATCAATTATCTCACCCAGCTTCTCATGTCGCTGTTGATGGTAAGCATTATCCTGATCCGTTTTTCCAGGGCAGAGGCTTCAGCTAAAAGAATAATTGAAATTCTTGACACTGTTCCGGAATTGAAAAGCCCTGTAAAACCGGTCCATCCTGCGGCCAATACAGGTGAACTTGTTTTTGACCATGTATGTTTTGCTTATGGCAGGGATGGGGATGAGGCCGATGCACTTTACGACATCTCGTTTGTCTTGAAGCGCGGAACAACAACTGCAATAGTTGGCACTACAGGCTCGGGGAAATCCACGCTTTTAAACCTGATACCGCGCATGTATGACGTTACATCAGGAAGAATTCTTCTTGATGGCATTGATATCAGGGAAATGGACCTCATGGATCTGCGCAAGCGCTGCGGCATGGTGCCGCAGGAAGCAGTTCTGTTATCAGGGACCATCAGGGAAAATATCTCGTACGGGAAACCAGGTGCGACTGAAACAGAAATTATTGCCGCGGCTGAAACCGCCCAGGCCGCAGACTTTATCATGAAGACTGAAAAAGGATTTGATACAGTGCTCACCCAGCGCGGGACAAATCTTTCTGGCGGACAGAAACAGAGACTCGCAATCGCGCGGGCGCTTCTTCCTGATCCAGCGCTCCTTGTACTTGATGACAGTTTGAGTGCACTTGACGCGGACACCGCGACCAGACTGCAGAAGGCCCTGTCAGAAAAAAGACAAGACAGGACCTCGTTGATTGTGGCGCAGAGAATAGCGCAGGTGGTTTCCTGCGACAAAATCATAGTCCTGGACAATGGCAGGATTGTGGATCAGGCGCGGCACAATATATTGCTTGGCCGCTGCGGGCTGTATCGTGACATCGTGCGGTCCCAGAACGGAGGAGGGGAAGGCGATGGCTGAACGTCCCAGATCCAAATCCGGCATCGAAATGTTTCCCGGCCGCGGGCCCGGACACGGCCCTGCCGCGCACCTGGTTAGCGAAAAACCAAAGGTCCACGACGCGAAGAATGCAATCCGTCGTCTCTGGAATTACATGAAGGCTGACAAACCCAAACTTGCCTCGGTGTGTTTTCTTGTTGTGTTTTCCACCCTTGAGACAATGCTCATGCCATGGTTTGTGAGCATTGCCATAGACCAATATATAATTCCTGGCAATGTGGAAGGACTGCTTTTGCCAATTCTTGGCATGGCAGGACTGTTTGTCATCATGTCAGCCGCTGGCTGGTTGCAACAGTACCTGATGATCGGGATCAGCCAGAAGGCCCTGGGTTCCCTGCGCAGGGATCTCTTTTGCAGGTTGCAGGAGCTCGACCTGGCTTATCATGACAGTCATCCGCACGGAGAATTGATGAGCCGCTTTACCAATGATGTGGAAAACATCAACAACGTCATGGCCATGACTGTTACGCAGTTTCTCTCGGGCATTTTTGCCATCATCGGTGTTCTGGGCATGATGTATGTCTTGAACATTTATCTGGCCATCGTAACTACTGCCACGGTTCCGCTTATTTTTGTCATTACGCGCATGATCGGAAAAAGAACACGGAAGGGATTCAGGGAACAGCAGAAACTTCTTGGAGAATTAAACAGTCATGTGGAGGAGACCATCACCGCACAGCGCGTAGTAATGCTTTTCTGCAGGGAAAAGCAGGTTGTAGAGTCATTTGAAAATATAAATGACCAACTTAAAAAAGTGACCATCCGTTCGCAGGCTCTGGTGGGGCTGATGGGGCCGCTCATGAACCTTACGAACAACTTCCGCTACGCGATAATCGCGGCAGCTGGAGGATTTCTTGGAATTAATGGGCTCGCTTCAATAGGGATTATTGCAGCTTTTTTGAGTTACACACGACAATTCGGAAGGCCAATAAGTGAAATGGCCCAGCTGTACAATTCAATACTCTCTGCCTTGGCTGGAGCAGAGCGGGTTTTCGAGGTTATGGATCAGAAGCCCATGGTGATTTCAGCGCCTGATGCGAAGCCGCTTGTCAAAGTCAAAGGCGAGGTGATGTTCAGGAACGTGTATTTTTCCTATATACCGGGAAAACCTGTGCTGCAGGATATCAATCTCCATGTCAGGCCCGGACAGACAGTGGCATTAGTCGGCCCCACAGGGGCTGGTAAAACCACAATCATTAATCTGCTTACCAGATTCTATGACATTCAAAACGGTGAAATCCAAATCGATGGCCGTAATATATGCGAATACCTGATTGATGACCTTCGCAGGGCTTTGGGGCTTGTGCTCCAGGATACATTTCTTTTCAGCGGATCAGTGGCGGACAATATACGCTATGGGAATCTCTCTGCCACTGACAACCAGGTCAGGGAGGCTGCCAGGCTTTCCATGGCGGACAGCTTTATACATCATCTGCCTTCAGGCTATGCTACAGAATTGTCAGAGGAGGGGCATTCCTTGAGCCAGGGCCAGAAACAGCTCGTGGCAATTGCCAGGGCAATTTTGGCAGACCCTGCAATACTGATCCTGGACGAGGCAACCTCCAGTGTAGATACCCGCACAGAAGCATTAATCCAGGAGGGTATGGCGAGACTCATGAAGGGCAGGACCTCGTTTGTAATTGCGCACAGGCTTTCTACCATCCGAAACGCGGACAATATTCTTGTCATCAGCGATGGCCGAATCGTGGAGCAGGGCAATCATGACGAGCTTCTTGGCCGAAACGGGTTTTATGCCAGGCTGCACAACAGCCACTTTGAGACCGAGATCAGGTAGCAGGGTGTATGCGAAGGAGACGGGCCAAGCATCATTAAACCTTACCCGTGCACTTCTGTTGCCCGGGTGTGCTGAAAGTGGATTACTTGTTTTGCATTGTATCAGCAATCAATTTTCCCGTTCCGATAGAATCCAATCGAAAGGTCTGCAGTATTTGCCTCTCTTCCTCTCTGCCATGGACCGGTGCGCACAATATATCGATCACCGGAGTGATTGACAACATAGATGCGGCGGCTATACCAGTTGTAGGTTTCAATAAGTGTGTCGGATTCCGTCCCCACAAGATATATGTATGTTTTTCCCGTGTGATTTCCATAGAGACTATCTGGAATGGATCTTGCGTATGCACAGCCATGCTGATCCGCAAAAACGACAGGTGCATCAGATGCCTCGTCATCCGCTGCAAGTGCTGTTAGAAGCACTGTCCATGCCAGGAACAAAAGCATAACCTTTGATGGTCTAAACATTTTGATGAATGCCTCCGTTATCAATATTTATTCTGTTGATCATGCGGGCTTGATATCCGGTTGCCCATCAGATACGGGAATGTATAGAAAAAAAGTACTGCCCTTGTTTTCCTCTGACTGGACTGCAATAAAGCCCGAGTGGTTTTGTATTATATTTTCTCCATAATAAGCTTGCTCATCCCCACGCCGTCATCCTGCACACAGATGCACCAGTAGGGTATGTTCCTGCATTCGGAGTGATGCTCCCTGAAGACAGCGTCGGGCTCGAACCTGTCAATGCGGATTGAAACAGTACCACCCGGTTTCTCGCCGTTCTTGCGCATGGACGTGACCGCGTGAGCGGCATTAATGCACAGGTTGAACAGGGCCTGTACCTGGTTTCTGAATCCCGGAGCGCACTCTCCACGGCCTGCCGTGCATCGAGTTCGTTTTTAAGGTCCATCGCCTGGCCGCGGATATTGGAAATCATTGAATCGTAATTTCCCATGATGACATATGTGATGAGGGCGGAGCCGGTGATGAGCAGCCCGATGCTAACTGATTTATCCACACCTATCGGAATGGGGTAGGTTTTTATCCCGGTGAGCTGAAGGAGTGTCTGGAAGACCAGGTATGAGAGCAGGAAGGTCGTGATGAAGGGAACCGATTTTTTCCCCAGCAACAGCCCGCCGAATCACTCAGCCTCTGCCCGTCGTATATGTTGAAGAGCACCGCGGCCACGACCAGGGTAACCGTAATGAGGCTTGCCAGGAAATACTGGCTGCGAAAGGAAAGGAAAACCGAGAAACCGGCGATCAGCGAAGTTAAAAAAAGAATAATCGCCGCCCCCAGCGAATCCTCATATAAGAGGAGATTCATGAGGCCCAGGATGATGCAGAGTACAAGGGTGATCGCCAGGGAGATGATGAGGGTGCGCTTTTTCTGGCTTTGCTCGAATTCTTCGAATATCATCCGATATCCCCTGTTTGAATATTTTTATTACATGGCCTATAATTTATTGTGCGAGGTATATAAATGACGAAATTCGTTTTAATATCTGCCATGATTCTATTTGTCATGATGACACCAATGGCTTTTTGTCAGGAACCTGAAGCCATAAATCAAATCCGTCAATATTATGAGGATACTCAAAAACAGATAAATGATGGCAGACTGTATCAGCGTACACTTGCAATTGAATATCCAGTTGTTCCAGCTATTGGTACACCTGTTTCCCGGGTTGTAATTTATTATGATATGATATCGACAAGACCTGGTGACTATGATCTTGCAGTCATAAAAATAGTGCACTACTACCAGCATGCCGGAAGGGTATTTTACGAGGAATGCCTTTATTCACAGAAGGGCGAACCCGTCTTCTGCTTTAACAGGAGCGGAACAGGTGACATTTCTGATCCGGATTCTGTGGAATGGGATGGTGAAGCGCGGTACTATTTTGTACAGGGTAATGTTGCAAGGATTGTTGCAGACGCCAGGACCACTGACAATCCGCGTGGAGACCTCCTTGGAAACGGCAGAAGCTGTTTAGCACACACAAAGGAACTTCTGGATTCCATTGCGCGTTTGGGCGTGCCCCAGCCGTTTATATTCCTGAATCCGGTATTGTAAAAATATAAATCCAGGCTATTCCCATTATAAGTATGTGGATGGCAGTATGCAGGCCATCTCCCTTTTGTGCTACTTAAGATACGGTATAAGCGCAGGAACCCTGGTCTTTATTTCCTCTATCATGAGTGCACAGACTTCACGCGCGCCTGACAATTGAAAATGTGTATCGTCTGCAATACCTTTGGGATAGTACGGATACTCGCTCTCCCTGGTCCAGAGAAATATTTTTTTGGCACCGTCAGGCCCTGCTTTTTCCAGGAGAATGCGTGTCTGTTCAGTCATGTCTAACACTGGCACTTTCAGGGCTTCTCCAAGTTCACGGATCGCCCTGGGGTAATCGCCATGCGAGTTGATGACTTTCCCCTGGCTGTCAAAGGTGCGGCGGTTTACCGGTGTGAGGAGCACAGGATTGGCTCCTGTCTTTCGTGCGTCATCAATATAAATAGTCAAAGTCTCCTTGAACAGGGTAAATGGTGCAGCGTATCGGTCAGGATCGGTCTGTTTTTCATCATTGTGCGCGAATTGAATAAAAAGGTAGTCGCCAGGCTTGATTTCGGCAAAGATCCGCTCCAGATATTTTTCAGCAATGAAGCTTCGCGAGCTGCGTCCAGAGGCGGCGAAGTTTTTCACTGTGGCTTCTGGCTTGAAATATTCCTGGAAAACTTGCCCCCAGCCTGTGCGCGGGGCCTGCTGCACTGCATAATTGCATGCGGTTGAATCGCCAGCTATATAGATGGTAATTTTCTTCTGCGCTTCCTGTGCACCTGGTGCTTCCACAAAAAGCAACAAAGTAGCAGCCGCAAACATTGCACAGAATGTCATGAAAATTACCGGCATCAAGCCTCTAAATTTCATGTTTGATTTCATTTTCTTGACTCTCCAAAAAGGGATGTGATGTACGCCCGGATGCAGCAAAGGATAATGGCAGGGTGTCTATGCTGTCAATAGCGATGTGTCCGCTTGCAATCTGGTCAAGCCGGTTTTTTCAGACTGTACTGTGCATTTAAAAAAAGCCAAAGCCGCAATGAATATTTTTATACGGCTTTGGCTCTATATGCGGCAGGCAATATTACAGTTTTAACTTCATGATAAAGACGTCGCTGTCCACCTGGCTCCCATGGGTTGTTTCATTTTTGGCCGTAGCATCCTGATATTCCACATTCGTGTCGGGGCTCAAGGTTTCATAGACACCGCCGTTGGTGGAGCCGTCCACCAGTCCGGCTTTAGTCAATGCTAACATGACGGTTGCCGACGTGACATCAGCACTTTGCGGCTTGTAGTCCTCCAGGGATCCGGGAAGGTCAAACCAATAGCCGTAATACCTGAAGTAGTTGTTATTCCCGGTATAAACCTCGCCGTAAAGATACAGTTCATTGTTTACAAACTCGATCCCCTTTAAATGATGTTCGCAGACCTCTTTGGGCCCGGTACCGGTAAAATATACAGCAGCCCATTGCAGGCTCAAATCCAGGCTTTTCAGTTTAAAAAGCATTCCATCACCCTGGCCTGTATCAAGTCCTGAAATGCCAATGCGGCCTCCAACATACACATAATCTCCGACAACCCGTACAACCTTGGTGTTGTTGTTTCCGCCGGCAGTGCCGGGAAAGGTCCTGCCTGTAATCTGCTTTCCATCAGGGCTCACCTTGATAATTGAAAAAAATGTCGTGGCGCCGCGTCTGTCCGCGGACAGATAGATATTGCCGCCAGCGTCAATGTCCATGGCATTGAAATTGGATCCGGTGCCCATGCTGAAGTTGACAGCCCAGCTTAAAGCAGGTGCGGATTTGATATCGGTCAGCTTGCACAGGAAAGGGGAACCTGTATTTTCTCCCTGCCATCCTGCAATCAAAAGGCTGCCGCGGCCGTCTCCCTTGATTGTATATCCCCTGTCTTTGTACTTGTTGCTGTTGGGATTGATTATCCTGCTCCATTTATGACTCCCATCAACAGCATCAAAAGCTGCTACAAAAAGACCCTGTGTGGATGATATAAAATCAGATCCTTCACCGGTAATAAAGACCATCCCTTCTGAAACAGCAATGGCATATGCTTCCGAGGAATCCGTGAATTTTAATCTTTCGGTATTGGCGAACCAGTATTTTTTCCAGACCTGACTCCCGTCTGCGGGATTGATCTTCATTATCATGGTCAGATAAGCGCTGTTTGAACCATTTCCCACACTGGCCGCAATATAAATGAATCCCTTCTCGTCCATGCATATGGAAGCAGCACTTCCTCCGGACTCATCATTCTGGCCTGGGTCGGGAAACCTGTCATTATACTTTGAGTGGTAGACCATCTGCCAGCCGAGAGTACGGTCGGCATTAATTTTTACGATGAAAAGGTCATAATAAAATGTGTCGGACGAGATATATTTGCCGTTCCCCGTGAAATAAATATTCCCCAGGCTGTCCACAACCATGCCTGCGGGACGTTCATCCTGGTTTTTGTTGAATCCACCCCAAATTTTGTGCATGATTTCCGAGCCATTGGAAAATTGTTTGATTTCTTCCGGCCGGCCCCGGCCTTTGACAGTGAATTTGAAGGTCTTGCTCGTATCATAGGTAATCGTAATCACGGCTTTCCTGTCCCCGCCGGATAATGGGCAATAACTGAGGTGAAAATCAAATGACTTCCCCGCATCCAAAGTCCTGTTATTGATCACGAGCGGTTTTTTCTCCCAGAGATTAAGCCCTGAATCGGCTGAGTTAATGGAAAAATCCGGATCGCCTTCTATGGTGATGCTGTTGATAACAATAGACTTGCCTGGATTGGTAATGGTGATTGCCCGGTATTCAGGGCTTGTGATAAGAAGGATACCCTGAAATCCTATTGGTGCGATGGTATCCCCGTCTTTTACCATTGTTCTGTCGCTGGTGATAATACTGATCTGGGCGAATGCAACAACCGGATTCAAAATCATCAATAATCCGGCCATCGCCCCGGCAAGTACAAGTTTCCTGGAATCAATTTTCTGCATATTCACCTCCATTTTTTTTGGGTATTAATTAGATTATAGTCTTTCCAAATATCAAATGAAAGTAAATAATATAGCCTTTGATTTTTCTTTACAGAGAAGGTATGTTATCAGTATAATTGCAGGATATTCATGAAATCAGAATACAGTGTGCTGCCTACAATAAATTCCGTGGAAGACTTGAAGCGTCTTCCTGAAAAATATCTGCCAACCCTGGCTGAGGAACTGCGCGACTATATTGTTGACGTTGTAAGTACCACGGGCGGTCACCTTGCCTCCAATCTCGGGGTTGTGGAGCTTACCATTGCCCTGCATCGTGTATTCAACTCCCCTGATGACAAGATAATCTGGGACGTGGGGCACCAGACCTATGCGCATAAAATATTGACAGGCCGCCGCAAAAACTTCCGCAGCCTCCGCCAGCTTGGGGGCGTGAGCGGTTTTCCCAAGAAAAACGAGAGTGAACACGACATTTTCGAAACAGGCCACGCTTCCACCTCAATTTCTGCGGCACTGGGGATTCTTTCGGGGCAGGAGCTAAAGGGTGTGCGCGGCAATGTGATAGCTGTTATCGGGGACGGCTCATTAACAGGCGGCATGGCGCTGGAGGCCCTGAACCACGCTGGTGAATTGGGAAAGCGCCTGATTATTGTGCTTAATGACAACAAGCTCTCCATAGGCCAAAATGTGGGTGCGCTCTCGGTCCACCTCACGCAGTTTACTACTACCAGGACCTATAACCTTTTCCGCAGAACCTTCGACACATTCGTAAAAAGAATACCGTTTATCGGCAAAAACCTGCTGGAATTCATCTATCGCATGAAGCGCGGACTCAAGGCATTTTTGTTTCAAACCAATTTCTTTGCTGACCTGGGGTATGAGTATGTCGGTCCCATCAATGGACATCATTTGAGCTCATTGATACACGCATTTAAAAACGTGGTAAAGAATTTCGACAAGCCAACTGTAATCCATGTCTCCACAAAAAAGGGAAAGGGGTATGACTACGCTGAATCCAATCCTGTTCGCTTTCACGGTGTTGGCGCTTTTGAGATTTCAAATGGTACAAGCATAAAGATGGAGTACATACCCTTTACAGACGTCTTTTCAGAAGCGCTTGTAGCGCTCGCTGAAAAGGATTCCAGCATTGTGGCTATCACTGCTGCAATGGCTGAGGGTACGGGTCTGTATCGTTTCCGCGAGCGTTTCCCGGACAGGTTTTTTGATGTGGGAATATGTGAACAGCATGCGGTCACCTTTGCCGCAGGGCTTGCCGCCAGCGGACAAAAACCTGTCGTGGCCATCTATTCAACATTCATGCAGCGCGCAATTGATCAGGTGATCCATGATGTCGCGCTCCAGAAGCTTCCTGTTGTGCTTGCCATGGACCGTGCGGGGCTTGTCGGTAATGATGGAGAGACGCATCATGGCGTATTTGATATAACGCTGTTGCGCAGTGTGCCGAATTTGGTTATCCTTTCTCCTGCAAGTTCTGAAGAAATGGAAATGATGCTGGATTTCGCCATCATTGGCGGTTTCCCCTGCGCCATACGCTTTCCGCGTGCTGAATGCCCGTCGGGAATTCCAGCACTAAAAGCGCCACTCTTTTTGGGACAGGGTGTGTTTGTCGTTAAAGACAATGGAGAGGTCCTGATTGTGACCCTGGGCAACACAATCATTGAAGCGACAGATGCACGGAGTCTCCTGAAAAAGAAGGGTATCTTTACAGATGTTTACAATCTCAGGTTTATAAAACCGCTTGATGAAGATGCGTTGATAGAAACATGCAGGCCTTATGGGAAGATTGTATTTATTGAAGATGGCGTAATCCTTGGCGGGATAGGTGAGTACGCAGGATATGTGGTGAAACAGGCATTTCCGGAAAAAGAATTCCATATGATAGGCGTGCCTGACAATTTTGTGGAACACGGAGACAGGAAGGAACTTGTTTCACTCTGCGGGTTTTCCGCTGCAGGAATTGCTGAAAAAGTAATGAACCTGGTCCAGGTAAACAGGAAGATGCCGCCGCGCGCAGCTGCACTTTAGCATATGTTTTATGTCATGATGTGCGCTTTGCGCTGTACTCCACAAGTTTTTCAAGCATTCTTATGGCCTCTTTGTTTTTAAAATTAATGGCTTCAAGTTTTTTTTGGGCCTTATCCAGCATTTCTTCCACTTCATGCCTGATTTCATCCCTTATTCCAAGACCTGTCACAAGATCGCGCACATAGTCAATGTCAGAGGCGTTAATGTCCTGCCTGCCAAAAAGTGAAACAAGTCGAGTGCGGTCATTTTTTGAAGCAAGTCTTAATAGCGCCTCATAATAGATTGTTTTCTTTCCCTCCCTGATATCCGATCCAACAGGCTTCCCGATTTCTTTTTCACTTCCAAAGAGGCCCATCTCGTCATCCTTGACCTGGAACATGACACCCAGAATTTCTCCAAGTCCGCGGGCTTGTTCCAGGATTTCGTCAGGTGCGCCTCCCAGAATCAGCCCGGCCTCAAGTGGCAAGGCCATCGTGTACCTGCCAGTCTTGAACTTGTAAAGATTGAGGATTTCATCCCTGCTTGCTATATCTTTGGATGCAGGGAGTGCGCCGTTGTAGGCGTCAAGCATCTGCGCAGAGCCAACGAGGCTCATTTCCAATGAGACG